>NZ_JAKCFI010000005.1:600000-786232 GCF_021412625.1 Myxococcus stipitatus
AGCTCCGAGCCACGCACGCGCTCGCCCACCTCGCGCGACAGCTCGATGACGTTGCCGTCGATGGGCGACAGGAGCGTCGTCTTGGACAGGTCCGTCTGCGCCGACTCCACCACCGCGATGTTGCGCGCCAGCAGCTGCCGGGCGGACGCCAGCCGCGCCTCCGCCGTGTTCTTCGCCGCCCGCGCCACGTCCAGCTCCGCCGCGGACGCCAGGCCCTTGGCCGTCAGGCCCTCCACGCGCGCCAGCTCCTGCGACGTGCGTTGGACCTCGACCTCGGCCACCTGCGTGTCCGCGCGCGAGGCGTTCTGCGACGCCAACGCCTGCTTCACCGCGGCCTCGTAGACGCGCTTGTCGATGCGGCCCAGCACCTGCCCTTTCTTCACCGGGTCGCCGTCCTTGACCGCCAGCTCCACCAGGTCTCCGGAGAGGCTGGAGGAGATCTTCACCGTCGTGGCCGCCTGCACCTTGCCCGCGCCGGTGATGGTGCGGGTGATGGTGCCCTTGCGGGCCTTGGCGATCTGCACTTCCTGCGACGGAGGGGGACGCTCCTTCAGTCCCCCCACGGTGATGGCCGCCGCACCGAGGAACAGCGCTCCGGCAATCGCACCCTTCCACCACTTCATTTCGTCTCTCCTGGGCCCAGGGCGCCCATGGCCCGCAACAATCTGTAGCGGGCGATTTCCACGTCGATTCGATTCTCGAGCAGGCTGAGTTCGGACTGCGTGAGGCTGAGCTGCGCGTCGCGCACCTGGAGGGTGGAGCCGACGCCGGCGCGGAAGCGCTCCTCCGCCAGGCGAAGGCCCTGGACGGCGGCATCGTTGTTCTCCGCGGCGAGCCGGGCGGCGGCGATCTGCGCCTCCAGCGCCTGGTGCGCGGCGCGCACCTCGCCTTCGATCTCCCGGGCCGACTGCTCCAGCGTCAGCTGCGCCTTGCGGATGGTCGCGTCGGCGCGCTTGGACTGGGCGTTCGTGTTGAACCCGTTGAAGACGTTCCAGTTCAGGTTGATGGACGCGATGAAGTTGTTCTGCAGGCGCGGCTCGGTGAACACGTCGGCCGCGTCCGGACCGCCGCGGGTGTAGAACCCCTGGGCGTTGAGCGTGGGGATGTAGTCCGCGCGGGCGATGGCGCGCTGCAGCTCCGCCGAACGCACGCGCAGCTCGAGCGTCTTGAGCAGCGGGCGGCGCTCGCGGGCCACGGAGATGGCCTCCTCGATGCTCGGCGCCGGCGCGGGCTCCGTCTGGAGCACGCCCGGGTCCACCGCGACGAGCGGTTCGGTGCCGGGCCGCGTCAGCCAGACGGCCAGGCTGGTCTGGTCCGTCACCAGCTGCGCCATGGACTGGGTGTAGGTGATGCGATCATTGCCCAGGTTCACCAGGGCGGAGATCTCCTCGACCTTGCCCACCCGGCCGGCCTGGAACAGGGAGCGGGCGCGCTCGAGCTGCTCCTCGCTGCGCTTGACGGTGGCCTCCAGCACCTGGCGGCTGGCCTGGGTGCGGAACAGGGCGAAGAAGCGGCGGACGGCCTCCAGTTCGGCGGTGTCCGCCTCCTCCTGGGCCTGGCTCTTCTGCGCGTCGCGGAGCACGCCGCTCTGCTCGAGCTGCTTCCAGAGCCCCCGGTCGTAGATGACCTGCCGGAGCGTCGCGTTCAGGTCGTAGTCGGACGTGCTGGTCGCCTTGGTCTCGACCGGCGCCTGGATGAACTCGTCGCCCGGGACGTTGGGGTCCTCGTTCGGGTTGGGGATGAGGCCGAACGAGCGGGAGCGGCCAATCCAGCGCTTGCCGGCCGAGGCCCCGACGGACAGCTGGGGCAGCAGGGCGGAGCGGGACACGCGCACGTCCTGCTCGGCCACCTCCACGTCGATGGCGGACTGGAGCGCGGTGGTGGCCTGCCGGCCCTGGGCGCGCGCCTGGTCGAGGGTGATGGGGGTGGGTTCGGGCGAGGCGGCGAGGAGCGACGCGAGGAGGAGGGCGTTCATCGGCCACCTCCGGACGCCATCTGCATTCCGGGCAGGCCCACCATCATCACGCCGGCGAAGACGACATAGAGCACGCCGGCCAGCAACAACCCGCGGCTGCGGCGAATGCCCGTCGCGGCGGAGAGGCCCAGGCCGAGCAGGGCGGTGCTCCAGAGGTTGAAGAAGTCCACGGCGGACGCCACGCGGGCCATGCCCGGGCTGAGCCCGGTGAGGAGGGCCCCCAGGTGCGAGGGCACGAGCTGGGCGGCGCGCGCGGAGGTGAGGGAGAACTGGGCCCAGGCGCAGACGGCGAAGACGACGTGGTACAGCGCGATGGGCAGCAGGGCCAGGGCGGCCACGGACATCAACCGCTCGAACGGCGCCTTCAGGTCGAGCAGCCACGTCACCACCCACAGGGCGGCGGCGAGCAGGAGCGCCAGGAAGGGCATCACGAAGACCCCCTTGGCGATGCCCCCCACCAGGGCCTTGCGGGACGTGGTCTGGATCTTGTCGGTGAGGTCGGCCTCGGAGATGGTCGCCATCTCCCCGGACGATTGGAGCTCGCGGATGACGTCCGGCGCCGCGTCCCAGCGCAGGGAAACGAGCGTCCCAGAGACGGACACGCAGATGGCGAGGATGATGAGGGGCCAGACCCAACGGCGGGCTTCGACGGCGGTTTGCGTTCCCTCGACGGGGTCGATGAAGACGCGAACGGGTTGGACGAGTGAGGTCATAGGGTGGGTGTCTTGGTGGGCTGTACGGCACTCGCCCTCAGGCAATTGCTCGGCCACGCGAAATAGAGACGCTCAACGGGCAGCCAGCCAACCGAATTCCGGGCACGGTGAACGAACTCGACGCGTTCTACTCCAACGATTCCGCAGACCTGTAGCAGCCTGTTGCGGAAATTTTGCCGTCGGGATCGAGAGGGTGTATTCCGCTCGGCTGCACGCTTGCCGGAGCTCGAATGGTCGAAAGCACGGATCTCGCCCAGGTCCTCCAAGAGGCGAACGACATCGCACGGAGCGTGGTCCAGAAGCTTACCTCCGCGCACGTCCTGCTGGCGCTCTTCACGGTGGAGAACCGGGCGCAGCTGCTCCTCAAGGAGCGGGGCGTGGACGAAGACGCGCTGCTGCACCTGCTGACGGCGGCGCCCGCCGAGCAGGACGGCCTGGTGCGGGAGCTGCGGGAGAAGGCCCGCGAAATCGCCACGAGCTGTGGCTCCCAGGAGGCGGACTGCCTGCACCTGCTCATCGCGGTGACGCGGGTGCGGTGCTCCGCCCAGGAGCTGCTCGTCCAGGCGGGACTGGACCTCGCGACGCTGCGGACGACGGCGGTCTCCTATTTCGTGAGTGGGCGGATGCCTCGCAAGCTCCAGCCCGGACGGACGCACGTGGTCGGCGGCGGCCGCCCCACCCCGAGCCGCCCGCTCGGCGCCCCGCCCTCGCCCCTGCCCTTCTCGGCCGTGGCCGTGAGCCTGCCACGCCCGGTGCCCGGCGCTCCGCCGACGCCTCCGCCGCTTCCTCCGCCGGTCGCCCGGTCGACGACGCCGGCCCTCTCCCCCAGGGACCTCATCGACGTGGACGACGAGCCGGTGGCGCAGCCTCCGGCCGTCGCTGCGCCGCCTCCGGCCGCGCCCGTCCCGCCCCCGCCGGTCGCCGCGGCCCCGCCGCCCCAGGCGCGCGCCACGCCCCCGGCCCCTCCCCCGCCAGCCCCGGCCGTCGCCGCGCCGCGCCCCGCCCCGACGCCCGCGCCGGTGGCCCGGGCGGCTGTCTCCGTGGCGTTGGACCCGAAGGCCTTCCCGATGCTCACGTCGCTGGGGCGCAACCTGAGCCAGGCGGCCCGCGAGGGTCGGCTCGACCCGGTCGTGGGGCGCGCGCGGGAGATCGAGGAGGTCATCGACGTCCTCGGCAAGCGCCGGACCAACAACCCCTGCCTGCTGGGCGAGCCCGGCGTGGGCAAGACGGCGGTGGTGGAAGGCGTGGCGCAGCGGCTGATGGCGCTGCGCGGCTCGCTGGCGGAGAAGGTCCTCATCGAGCTGGACATGGCCACGCTGGTGGCCGGCACCCAGCTGCGGGGCTCCTTCTCCGAGAAGCTGAACACGCTGAAGGAGGAGGTCCGCCGCGCCGAGGGGCGCGTGGTGGTCTTCATCGATGAAATCCACACCCTGGTGGGCGCGGGCTCCACGGGGGATGGGCCGCAGGACGCGGCCAACGAGCTGAAGACGGCGATGGCGCGCGGCGAGTTCCCGTGCATCGGCGCGACGACGCACGACGAGTACCGCAAGTTCATCAGCGCGGACCCGGCGCTGGAGCGCCGCTTCACCGCGGTGGTGGTCCACGAGCCCTCGGTGCCGGAGACGGTGGAGATCCTCCGCGGCATCATCGGCCGCTACGAGGAGCACCACGCGCTGCGCTACGCCCCGGAGGCGCTGGAGGCGGCGGCGTCGCTGGCGAGCCGGTACGTGACGGACCGGTTCATGCCGGACAAGGCCATCTCCGTGGTGGACCTGGCGGGCAGCCGGTGCCACCGCGAGGGGCGGGATCGCGTCGAGCCGGCGGACGTGGCCCGGGTGGTCGCGAAGCTGGCGGGGGTGCCGGAGGAGCGGCTCCTGATGAACGACTCGGCGCGCCTGCTGCGGCTGGAGCAGGACCTGGGCGAGCGCGTCATCGGACACGAGGAGGCCATCGCCCGCATCGCGCGCGTCATCCGCCGCAACTACGCGGGCTTCGCCTCGCGTCGCCCCATGGGCAGCTTCCTCTTCCTGGGCCCCACGGGCGTGGGCAAGACGGAGATGGCGCGCGGGCTGGCGGAGGTGCTGTTCGGCAACCGGGATGCCTTGGTGCGCCTGGACATGAGCGAGATGTCCGAGGCGCACGGCGTGTCGCGCCTCATCGGCTCGCCCGCGGGCTACGTGGGCTTCGGCGAGGGTGGACAGCTCACGGAGCCGGTGCGCCGACGCCCGTCGTCGGTGGTGGTGCTGGACGAGATCGAGAAGGCGCACCGAGAGGTGCAGATGCTCCTGCTCCAGGTGCTGGAGGAGGGCCGGCTGACGGACGGCAAGGGCCGGCACATCGACTTCTCCAACACGGTCATCGTGATGACCACGAACCTGGGCGCGGAGGCCTTCTCCCGGACCGGGCGGCCGCTGGGCTTCGGCTCGGAGGGTTCGGGCACGACGAACGCGCTGGAGCTGGCCGCGTCGGCCGCGCGCAAGGCGCTGCCCCCGGAGCTGTGGAATCGCATCGACGAGCGGCTGCCCTTCCGTCCCCTCGAGGAGGAGGAGGTGGCCCGCATCGCCACGTTGCTGTTGGAGGAGAGCAGCAAGCGACTGTCCACCGAGCGCGGCATCGAGTACGTCGCGGGCTCGGACGTCGTGGGCCATCTGCTCAAGTCGGGTGGCTTCGATCCGCAGCTCGGCGCGCGGCCCATGCGGCAGATGGTGCAGCGGCTGGTGGAGGGCCCTCTCGCCGAGCGGATCCTCTCCGGTGAATTCGGCGCGGGAGACAGGATCCGCGTCGCGCTGCGGGCCGGTCAGCTCCAGTTCCAGCGGGAGCGATGAGCCAGGGGGCATCCCACCGTCGCCGACGGAAGGCCGGAGCGCCCCGCGCTCCGGTCCCGGACGATGCGGCGATGAAGCCTCCCCGCCCCGCCCGCCCCACGGCGAGCACCGGAGTCCGGTCCCGCGCCCCGAAGGTCCCTGTCCTTCGGGCGACGCCGGCCCCATCACGGAACACGCCTTCCGGCGTGGCTCGGCCGGGAAGGAAGACCTCGCGCGCTGGAGCTTCGCGAACGAGCGACGCGCCCTCCGTGAGAGGCGTACCGGGCACTCTGCTCGACTCGCGCTCCGGAGCCTCGCGACCGACGCGCGAACCGTCAAAACGCGACCTGGCGGGTGGCCCGCTCGGCTCCCGCTCCGGACCTTCGCGAAAGAGCAGCACGCCCCCGTCCACGTCGTCGCCCCCCTCTCGCCCGGGACGCGACGCCAGCAAGCATCCTCGGCCCCGGGTCGCCATCGTGGGCGCGGGCCGCCTCGGCGGAGCCCTGGCGTTGGCGCTGACCGACAAGGGCTGGCCCGTGCGCGTCCACTCCCGAGGAGACGACGGGCGACGTCGCGCGGAGGCGCTCGGCCTCCAGGTCGCGACGCCCGAGGAGCTCCGCGAGGCGCGCGTCGTGCTGCTCTGCGTCCCCGACGCCGAGGTGCGCGCGGTGGCCGACGCGCTCTCCGCCCTCCCCCGCTCGGCGGCGCTCGTGCACACGGCCGGAGCGCTCTCCCTCGACGCACTGGGCCCTCCACGCGGCCGGCTCGTGGGCTCCTTCCATCCCCTGTGCGCCGTGTCCTCCCCGCGCGACACGCTCGCGGGACACACCGCGGCCATCAGCACGCGCTCCCGGACGTTGCGGGGGCTGCTCCAGGACATGGCCCGGGACATCGGGTTCGACGTCATCGACGTGCCGGAGCGGCACCGGGCGGCCTACCACGCGGGCGCGGTGATGAGCGCCGGGCTGGTGGTCGCGCTGCTCGACGCGGCGGTCGCCGCCTTGGGCGTGGCGGACATCCCTCCGGACGCGGCGCTCCGGGCGCTGCTGCCCCTGGCGAGGTCCGCGCTGCGCGGCGCGGAGGCCCGGGGGCTCTCGGGAGGACTCACGGGCCCCATCGTCCGAGGAGACACCGGCGTGGTGACGGCCCACCTCGCGGCGCTCCCCGCGCAGGTGGTGCCCGTCTACCGACTGCTGTCGCGGCGCGCGCTGGAGCTGGCCGGAAGCCGGCTCCGCCCCGAGTCACGCGCCGCGCTCGAGGCGCTGCTCAGGTGATGATGAGCGAGCCCTGAAGGCCCTTGCGCACGGCGGCGAGGGCGCGCTCGGAAGCGGCCTCCGCCTCCGTGAGCCGGCGCAGGCACAGCTCGCCCTGCCCCTGCGTCACGGCGCGCTTGAGGTCGGCCAGCAGCGTGAGGGCGGCCTGGAGCATCTCCTTGCCCTGCGGCGTCTCGTTGCTCGGCTTCCCGGCCGCCTTCGCCACCGTCTCACCGAACGCCTTGATGGTCTCGCCCATCTTCGCCGGGTCGAACTGCTCCAGCAGCGGCTTGATGCGCTTGGTGTCGATGCGGATGAGCCGCAGCGCGCCGATGCGCGCGAAGCCCGGGTGCACCAGCCCGATGTCACCCATCTCGAACGCCCCGAGCAGCCCCTCTTCCGGCGCCGGGTGCGCGTGCGGGACCACGTCCACGAACAGCGGCAGCGGGTCCGCGCCCTGGCGGAACAGGTCGAGCTCCTCCTCGTCCATGGGCGGGAAGGACTTGGGCGTGCCGATGAACAGCAGCGGCAGCACGATGTCGTGCCAGAAATCCTCGGGCGCCGAGCCCGTGCCACCCACGGTGGCGAACAGGTGGGCCATCAGCTCCACCAGACGCGGCGCGCGGTCGGCCTGCTCGATGAGGGACTTCGACGCATCCAGACGCTGGAGGGACTGGACGATCTGCCCCTCGAACTGCTGGCGCGCCTCGGGAGGCAGCTCCTGCTGGGCGCGGCCCAGCGCGTTGCGGACGTCGCGCGCGAGCGAGTCCGGCTTCGACTCCAGGGCGGTCTTCGCCTTGTTCGGGTCGATGGCCACGAACTGGAGGAAGCCCGGGTCGAACAGGCGCTGGTAGTCCACCGGCGTCAGCTTCGGCTGCTGCCCACCGAGCGCCTGGGCGGGGTTGTTGACCCCGAAGCGGGCCTGCCCCAGCGAACGGCGGATGTCCGACGCGAGGTCGTCCAGCCGGCTCAGCTTGCCCTGGCCCAGCGCGTCCATCGCGGCGCCGAAAGGCGACAGCATGATGATGGCGTCGGGGAAGCCCACCGTGGCGCCCTCGGGCGAGTCCCGGTTGGGGAACCAGAACGCCTGGTGCTCCTGGATGAGGCGCATCGCGAACGCGCCCGCCACGCCCAGCGCCACCGTCTGGTGCTCCGGCTGGTTGATCTGGAACGCGCCACCGAGCACCTTCTGGACGGCCTTCTCCACCTCGCCCCACGGCGCCTTGAGCAGGTCGACGGGCTTGCCCTCCGCCTTTTCGAGGGCGGCGGCGACCTGGAGTTGGGCCTGGTGGACGTGCTGGGGAACGGGATGCGCCTGAGGGGCGGGTTGGGACATGGCGGAATCCAAAATCGAAAGGGAAGCGACGGGCCTCCCCTTACCGTGAAAAACGCGTTCGTGGCTATGATTTGTGGCCGATAGGATGGCCTGCATGCCTGCTTCTGGCCGGCGGCTCCGCTGGCATGCCCTCGCCACCTGTCTCCTGCTGACAACCGCGGGGTGTGCCTTCGTCACACCCCGTTTTCCCCAGGACATCCAGGCCTCGTTCGCGCGCGACCCGATGCGCAAGCTGACGACGCGCTCGCTGGAGCTCTACTACCCGGAGCAGCTGCGAGCCCCCGCCCTGCGGATGGCGGCCCGGATGGAGGCCTGCGTGGACCGGTTGCGCGCCCAGACGCGGGACACGCGCGAGCGACCGCGGGTCCTCGTCTACATGACGAGCGCGGATTTCAACAACGCGTACGTCGTGCCGGACTACGCGAGCGTCCCCCAGCAGATGGTGATGCCGGCGCACATGACGCTGGAGCTGTTCCACCTCTTCGGGTTGGGAGAGGTCGACATCGGCGATGTGGCCTGTCACGAGTCGGTCCACTACGTGCAACTCCAGCAGACCGCCGGCCTGTGGGGGGCGTTGAACCTGATCACCGGCGGCCTGTTCCAACCCAACAGCTTCACCGAGTCCTGGTTCCTCGAGGGACTGGCCACGTACTACGAGGGACGGCTGGGCAAGTTCACCGGCCGTCCGAGCAGTCCCGTGTGGCGGGGCTGGTTCGACTCCGTGGTGCAGGCACGCGGTGGCTGGATGGACCCGGGCTATCTGTCGCCGGAGAACCGCGCGTTGGATCCGTTCGGCGGCAACTACCTCACGGGCATGCACTTCGTGGAGTACCTCGCGGCGAAGTACGGCGAGGCGAAGCTCTGGGCGCTGGTGGACGACCAGGGCCGGTCCATCTTCTCGCCCTTCGGCGTGACGCTTCGGTTCAAGCATGTCTACGGGCGAGACATCGGCTCGCTGTTCGCGGAGTTCACGCAGTCGCTGCGAGACACGCTGGTCGCGCGGGAGCGCCCCGCGTCGCAGACGCCGTGGATCCACGAGGCGGGCTATTTCTCGCGCTTCGCCTCGCATCCGGCGACGGGCGTCACGGCGCTCGTCAGCGTGGGGCGCGAGAGCTATTCGCGGCTGACCCTCCGCGAGCCGGACGGCCGGGTGCGCTTCGAGCGCCCGCTCGTGGAATTGCTGCCCTTCCGCCGCTGGGTGATCGGCAATCCCACGGCCGTCAGCGGCATGTCCTTCAGTTCGGATGGGGCGTGGCTCTACCTCGTCATGGCGGACCTGGACTCGGTGGGCGCCTATCAGGCGAAGCTGTGGCGGGTGGACACGCGCACGGGTGACGTGACGCGCGTCTGGGATGACGTGGAGGGCATGGGCGGAAGCGTGACGCCGGACGGCGCGGCCTATGTCTACGTGCACATCGAAGGGGACACCGCGAACCTCGTGCGCCTGGACCTCGCGACGGGTCGTCAGGAGGCGCTCACCCACTTCGAGGCGAGCGCGCCCCTGGGACCTCCCGCCGTCTCTCCGGATGGCGCGCGCATGGTCTTCCCCGTGGGTGACGAAGCGGGTTGGGACCTGGTGCTCCGCGAGTCGGACGGCGCCTTGCGGTGGCTGACGCGGGACGGGGCGTTCAACTACTCCCCACGATGGCTCGATGACGGACGCGTCGTCTTCCTGCGCGAGCACGAGGGCCGGCTCCAGGTTCACGTGATGGACGTGGCCACCCGGGACTTCGTGCGCATCACGGACGCGCCCCACCTCGTCATGGACGTGGCCCCCCTGGGCACCACTGAGGTGGCCTTCCTCAACCGGGATGGGACCGCGTTCACCATCGACCGTGCTCCCGTGACGCCCTTCCCAGGCGCGGCCCCCCAGAACGCCGCCAGCACGGCGCCCAGGACGACCGGCGCGGTCAGCCTCCAGCCAGCCCCAGCGAGCGAGGCCCCCACCCAGGCCGCGACCACTCCCGCCCTTCCCCCCGCGCTCACGTCACCCGCCGCCGAGCCGCCCCAGGCAGCACCGCCCTCCGTGGCGGGACCGAGCACTCCGCCTGAGGAGGGCAACGGCACGGGTGTCTCCACCGCGACGACGGAACAGCCGCCACCCGCCACCACTTCGGAGACAGCGGGCAGGACAGCCGGCACGGACACCCCGCCAGGGGCGCCCTTCAGCCAGACGACGTCGGCCAACCAGAAACCAGGATCCACGACCGAAGCGGTCCCCAGCCAAACGCCCTCGCCCGCGGAACGCGTCGAGCTGTCACCTCCGCCCCTCACGACGGCGCCCGTCGGTGAGCCACCTCCGCTGGAAGCCCCTCCCGGCGCGACGCCCACGCCGCTCGCACCGGAAGAGCTCGCCAACTTCCCGGGAACCTCGCCGCCCCGAGGCACGCCACCAGCCCCCGCGACCCCTCCCGATTCTCCACGGGCCGCGCCCACCGAAAACACCCCACCGGGTGGCTTCGAGCCCTTCCCGCCAGCGCCCGCCACGCCTCCGAGCGCGGAGGCCGTCGCGGAGCACCCGGCGGAGCCAGAAGCCCCCGTCGTGCTCCCGGCGCCGGACCCGAGCAAGGAGTTGGCCGTCCTCACGGACGAGCCCTACAAGACACTCGACGGCTTCCTCATCCCCGAGCTCCGCGTGCCCTATCTGCTCGTGGCCTCGAACACGGAGGACGAGGACTCCGATGACCTCCTCTTCAACGCGGGACTGGCGCTGGCGGGACAGGACCGGCTCGGCTTCCACGCCTACGCCCTGACGCTCACATACAGCAGCGAAGAGGACGCTCCGAGCGCGTCGCTCGCCTACGGCAACGCCCAGCTGGCGCCGTGGTACCTCCAGGTCTCGGCCTCGCGCCTGCGCGAGGATGACCGGACGGACCTCCAGGCGGTGGCGTTCGCCTCGCGCACCTTCTGGACGACGCCCGTCGCCATCGGCCTGCTCGCGCTGCGCCGGGAGTACGACGCCAGCGGTCGGTTCCCTGGCCTCGTCACGAAGCTCATCGGCCCGGAGGTCTCGACGTCCTACTTCGCCGGCGACGCGACGTCCTACGGCGGAATCCAGCGGGGCCTGGGCATCTCGCTCGCGGGCGCCGTGTACCCCAAGGCGTTCGACCTCGAGTCGACGCTGGGCGACGTGCGAGTGGGGCTCGATGGCTTCGTCGGCGGGCTCCCCTTCACCGGACGAGACCACCTCCAGCTCAGCGTCGTGGGCCGCTTCCTGACCGGCGCGCCGGATGGCCTGCTCGAGGTCGGTGGCATCAGCGCCGGACAGATCTGGCTCACCAACCGGGACTCCACCGAGACCGCGCCCCTGCCCCTGCGCCTCCAGCCGGGTGTCGCCTTCAGTGAGTACGTGCGCGGCTACGAGGACCACACCATCCGCTCGAGGAACGCGCTGGTGGGCACCGCCACGTACCGCTACCAGTTCATCATCGACCACGGCTGGGCTTCGACGCTGTGGTTGCTGCCCTCGCTCTTCATCAGCAACCTGGAGGTCGAGGCCTTCGGCACGTTCGCGCGCACGGACCTGCGGGACAACCACGGCGCGACGGGAGGCGCGGCGACGCTCCAGTTCACCCTGGGCCAGGCCGTGCCGCTGTCGCTGTTCTACCAGTACGCCCACCGCTTCGAGGACGGCCTGGGAGACCTCCACCTGTTCGGCTTCGGCCTGTGAGGACGAGGCGCGCTGGCTACCCCGCGCGCTTCAAGCCATACAACCCGGACGCTCGCGCCTGGGCCAGCACGCTCGCGGGCACCAGCTCCGAGGGCTCCACCCCGCGCGAGAGCATGTCGCGCACCTGGCTGGAGGACACCTCTGCCAGGGGCGGCCCCACCGTGTCCGGCGCCGGATAGCCCGCGCGGTACAGGACGATGACACGCGCCATCTCCCGGATGCGGTGGAAGTCCTTCCAATGAGGCAGGTCGCGGAGGATGTCACTGCCGATGATGAGCGACCAGCGCACGTCGGGGTAGCGCTCCACGAGCAGCGCCAGCGTGTCCACGGTGCGTCCGGTGAGCCCCTCCTCCCGCTCGATGGTCGTCGTCTTCAGCCAGCCCGAGGTCTCGCGGCACATGGCATCGCACATGGCGACGCGGTGCTCGAACGCCTCCATCTGCTTGCCGAACGGGTGCTGCCAAGACGGCATCAGCCACACCTCGTCCACGCCCTGCGTGGCATGGACGTAGGTCGCCGCCATCAGGTGCCCCACGTGGGGTGGGTTGAACGAGCCTCCAAGCAGCGCGACCTGCACGTCAGGGCCTCACGTCACTTCAAGGTCAGCTTCGGGGACTTCTTCTCCACCACCAGCAGCTTCGGCTCCAGCACGACGTGGCCGTCCAGCCGGAACGCGGAGAACCGCAGGTCGCGGTCCACCTTCTCCAGCAGCGCGCACGTCTGCTCGGCGGCGCCCACCAGGCGCCCCGGCGTGAGGAAGTAGCGCGGGCCGATCTGGACGACCTTCGGCTCCGCCTCCCTGCCATGGATGAACACCTGCGCGTTGAGCAGGTCGTCGCGCGTCAGGTCGTTCTTGTCGTGGACGACGCAGCACAACGAGTCGCCCACCAGGTCCATCGCCTTGTTGTTGATGGAGGGGTCCCGGTACTGGAGCGACTCGCGCTCCGGGACGCGCAGGAAGCGCTCCATCACCAGCCGGCGGTCCTCCTCGGACGCCACGTCCGCGGGCGCCTCCGCGCGCGAGGGCGTGCGCGGCAGCGTGTCCTGATTGGTCAGCCAATGGCTCACGTCCGCCAGGAAGTCCGCGTCCGAGTACTCCCGCCCGCCCCGGCTCTTCGCGCGCCGCCACAGCAGCCACTCGTCCAGGTCCGTGTAGCGGGCGCCCGCGAACACGAAGCGCCGAGCCCCCCTGACGCGCAGGAGTTCATAGGCCGCGTCGAAGGCCGCGAGGTCGCCGTGGCTGTCGGAGAAGACGCCAATCACGTGGGAGTCACCCGCTCAAGCGTACAGCAGGTAGGCCTGTCTGTGCCCGGCGAAGCGCTCCGTCTGGGCGGAGAAGCCCTCCATCAGCCGGTCCAGGCTCCAGCCCGCCTCGATGCCCCGGCGCACCTGGTCCGTCCCGCACAGCAGGTCGAAGGCGGGCACGTCCTCGACGAACTCGTAGGCGTCCGCCCGCCAGTCGAACTTCCCCGGGGCGATGTCGTGCAACGCCTGGAAGATGGCGATGCCGGTGCGCAGGGACTGGAAGGTGGAGCGGTCCGTCACGTGGATGAAGGCGCCGTTGCAGGACTCGCCCCGGTACTTGTCGAACGTGGGCGTGAAGCCCACGGCGCGGAACGCAACGCCGGGCAGCGACTCCTTCGCCAGCCGCGCCAGCAGCGCGTCCGTGTCCACCCACGGGGCGCCGAACTGCTCGAAGGGCCGGCACGTGCCCCGGCCCTCGGAGACGTTGGTGCCTTCGCCCAGGCACATGCCGGGATACACCAGCGCGGTGTCCGGCGTGGGCATGTTGGGCGACGGGGAGATGAAGGGCAGCCCCGTGTCCGTCCAGGACATGGAGCGCTTCCAGCCCTCGCAGGGGACCACCGTCAAATCGCAGCCGAAGCCCTCCTGCGCGTTGAAGAGGCGCGCCAGCTCCCCCGCCGTCATGCCGTGCCGGTTGGGCAGCGCGTACAGCCCGACGAAGGAGCGGAACCCCTCCCCCACCAGGTTGCCCTCCATCGCCTCGCCGCCCAGGGGGTTGGGTCGGTCGAGCACGAAGAAGCGCACGCCCGCCTTCGCCGCGGCCTTCATCGCCAGGGCCATGGTGTAGACGTAGGTGTAGTAGCGGCTGCCCACGTCCTGGATGTCGAACACGAGCGCGTCGAGCCCCTTCAGCCACTCCTGCCGCGGTGACAACGACTCGAAGGTGGAGCCGTAGAGGCTGTGCACGGGGACGCCGGTGCGCCGGTCCTTCGCCTCGCCCACGGCGACCATGTACTGCGCCTCGCCCCGGATGCCGTGCTCGGGTCCGAACAGGGCCGACAGCTTCACGTTCGCGGCGCCCGCGAGCAGATCCGCCAGGTGCCGGAAGCGCGAATCGACGCTCGTGGGGTTGACGATGGCGCCCACGCGCAGGCCCGCGAGCGCGGAGAAGCCCTGCTCCACCCAGACATCCAGTCCCGTCTTCACCTTCGTCACGGCGCTTCCTTCCTCGCGCGGCCCGTCACGGCCGGCTTCAGTCCTTGAACACCTTGAGCGCGTTCTGCGCGGCCGCCCGCGAGTCGCACTTGCCCATGCCGAACAACCCGCCCGTCCCGTCGTCCTCGCCGCCCTCGTCCGCCAGGTCCTCCAGCGCCCCCAGGGCGCTCTTGAGCTTGAGCGTCCGCACCGCCTCCGCCGCCGCCGACCGCACGCCACACTGGGGATGCGACAACAGCTCCTCGATGCGGTCCTCCGCGTCGCCGCTGCCCGCCTTCACCGCGCGCACGTAGTCGTCCAGCGAGCGGCGGTTGTTCTCCTGGGCCTCGTCCAGGCGCCCCTGCAGGTACAAGCGCCGCCCCGCGTCCTTCTCCTCGGCGATGAGCCGTCGCGCTTCCTTCACGAGCGGGTCGCGATCCTGCCGGGGCGCCGCCTCCACCGCCTCGATGGCCCGGACCGCCGGACTCTTGCCCACGACCACCACCGCCACGCCCGCGAGCACGACCACGCCGCCGACCACGGCCAACGTCTTCCAGGAGCGCCCCACCGCCCGCGCCAATCCGCGGAAGTCTCCCGCGCGCGCCGCGCCCACCACCCGCGACATGAGCGAGCCGCCCGCGGACCGGGCCTGCCGTCCCAGCACCGTGGCCTGCTGCCCCAGCACCACCGCGCCCGCCGCGGCCCGTTGCCCCAGGGCCGCCGCCCGCTGCCCCAGCAGCGCGGACAGGTCGACGCCGCCGTCCATCATGGACTCGGGCACCCGCGACAGCCCCAGGTTGCCGTAGGGCGGGAGCGTCTCCTCGCCCGGAGCCTCGGCGATGGCCCTCGCGTCCGGCGCCTCCACGCGGTACGGCGCGCGCGGCACCTGGAAGACGCGGATCTTCCCGGGGATGCCCTTCAGCTCGAAGGCCCCCACCTCGCGCGAGGGCACCTCCGCCTTGTTCATCGACAGGTAGACAGCCTCGGTGAAGTACACCTCGCCCGCCTCGGCGATGCCCTCCACGCGCGCGGCGATGTTCACCGGCTCGCCGAAGACGTCGTTGGCCTCCAGGCGGACCTCGCCCACGTTGATGGCCACGCGCACGTGGAGCTGCTCCGCCTCCGGGACGGAGCGGTTGTAGTGCCAGAGCCGGTCCTGGATGGCGACGCCGCTGAGCACCGCCTGCGTGGGCGACTCGAACGTCGCGAGGAACGCGTCGCCGATGGACTTCACGATGCGCCCGCCGAACGCCTTGAACAGCGGCGTCAGCAGGGCATGGTGGGCCTGCAGCATGCGCTGGTTCTGCTCCAGCGTCTGCCGACTGGTCCGCTCGGTGAAGCCCTTGATGTCGGTGAAGACGATGGCGAGGTTGGCGGTCTTCAAAGCGCGCGCAGTCTATGCGCCATGCTCTCGGGCGCAATCGCCACGGGAGGTTCCGGCGAACGGGCTGTCAGCGGCGAGAAGGCTTGAGTGCCCGCATGCGCCGCTTCTCCGGCGGGGGCTCCATGGACTTGCGCACCTTGGCCGCGAGCTGGGGGCGCTCGGTCCGCTCGTAGAAGTCGGCCAGCCTGCGGAGCACCAGGGGACTGGTGGGCTGGAAGCCCCGGGCCGCCAGGAGCTCGGCCTCCGCGTCCAGCGGACGCCCCTGCTTCTCCAACACCTCCGCCAACTGGAGGCGCACCTGGACCCACTCCGGCCGGGCACGGGCCAGGTAGCGCAGGTGCAGCTCCGCCTTCAACAGGTCCCCCAGGGAAGCCCACAGCCCCCCCAGCCGGAAGCGCGCCTCCTCGAAGGACGCGCGGTGCTGGACGGCCTTCTCGTAGGACCGGGTGGCCTGGAGCGGGTTGCCACGCTCCTCCCACATGAGCCCCTGGAGATACCAGGCCCGGGGGTTGGTGGGGGCCACCCGGGTGGCGACGTCCAGGTGGGCCTCGGCGCGCTCGGGGGCTCCGCCCAGCTTGAGCAGCAGCCGGGCCGCCTCCAGCCGGGGCAGCTCCCACTGGGGCTGGGCGGCCACCAGCGCCTCCAGGGCGGAGAGCGCCGCCGTGTCGTCCCCCGCGGCCTCCAGCGCCAGCGCGTCGGCGAGCGACGCGGACGGAGCGGACACGGGGCGGGCCGGCGCCGTCAGGGAGGGCGGCTCCGCCGCGTCAGACGCGCCCGCTAGCAAGGCCACCAGGAAGACCCACGGCATGCGCGGCAGATAGCAGAGCCGGACCGTGCGTCTCAATAGATCCTCTTGACGGCCGGACGGCCGCGCATGAAACCCATGACCGTGCAGATATCCCAAAAGACGCTGGAAGACCTCGGATTCGCGGATGTGCTTCGGGCGCTGACCCAGCGCTGTCGCACGGAGCCAGGCAGGGAGCGCGTCGCCGCCCGACCGTTCCTCGATTCGGCCGAGGAGGTGGCGGAGGCGCTGGCGCTGGTGGCCGAGGCCCGCTCGCTGTCCCAGGAACAGTTCTCCCTCCCGCTGGGGGGCGTGGTGGACCTGCGTACCCCGGTGGGCCATGCCTCGAAGGGCGGCCTGCTGGAGCCCCGGCAGCTCATCGACGCGGCCCAGCTCCTCTTCGCCTTCGCCCGGACCCGCGAGGCCCTGGACGAGCGCAAGGAGCGCGTGCCCCGGCTGATGGACATCGCCCGCCGGATGCCGATGCTGGAGTCGCTCGCCCGGCGCATCGACCAGTGCTTCGAGCCGGACGGGGAGATCTCCGACCGGGCCAGTCCGGAGCTGCGAGAGGCCCGGGACCGGGCGCGCGGCCTGCACCGCCGCATCAAGACGCGCCTGGACGAGATGCTCCACGACGAGGGCTTCGTCTCCAAGCTGCGCGAGAACTACTACACCCTGCGCAACGGCCGGTACGTCGTGCCCGTGGTATCCAACTACCGTTCGGAGGTGGACGGCATCGTCCACAACGCCAGCCAGACGGGCCAGACGCTCTTCATGGAGCCGCAGGCCATGGTGGGGCTGGGCAACGACCTGGCCATCGCCCAGTCGGTGGTGACGGAGGAGGAGCGGCGCGTCCTCCAGGAGCTGAGCAACCAGCTGGGCCGGGAATCGGACCGCATCCTCGAGGGCCTGGACGCCGTGGCGGAGCTGGACGAGGCGGAGGCCGTCGCCATCCTCTCCTCCGACCTGGACGCGACGACGCCGGAGTTCGCGGGGGTCGACGACCTGCGGCTGCGGCAGCTGCGCCACCCGCGCCTGGTGCTCAAGGGCACGGAGGTGGTGGCCAACGACGTGACGCTCGATGGCGCGGCGAAGGCGCTCGTCGTCTCCGGCCCCAACGCGGGCGGCAAGACGGTGACGCTGACGGGCGTGGGCCTGTGCTCGCTCATGCTGCGCGCGGGCCTGCCCATCCCCGTGGCGGAGGGCTCGCGGATGCCGCTGTACCGCTCCGTGCACTCGACCGTGGGCGACTCGCAGGACCTGGCCCAGGGCCTGTCCACCTTCAGCGCGCACGTGGTGATGCTGCGCGACATCATCGCCGTGGCGGGCACGGGCTCGCTGGTGATGATCGACGAGATCGCCGCGGACACCGACCCACGCGAGGGCGCGGCCATCGCCATCGCGGTGCTGGAGGACCTGCTCTCCAAGGGCGCCTTCGTCCTGGTGACGACGCACCTCGAGGAGCTCAAGGCGCTGGCGCACATGGACCCGCGCTTCCTCAACGCGCGCGTGGGCTTCGACTCCAAGCGCATGGCGCCCACCTACCGGCTGCAGATCGGCGCCGCGGGCCAGTCCTCCGCCATCGAGGTCGCCGCGCGCGTGGGCCTGCCCCAGCAGGTGTGCGACCGCGCCCGCGAGCTGACGCTCAACGCCGGCGGTCCGCTGTCCAGGGCGCTGGCCGCCGCCGAGGAGGAGCGCCGCAAGCTCTCCGAGGAGCTGGAGCGCGCCCGCGTCGCCGCCAAGGAGGCGGAGGCGCTGCGCGTGGAGCTGGAGAAGCAGAAGCAGACCTTCGAGCGCGAGCGGCGCGCGAGGATGATGCAGTTCAACGAGGACGTGGCGACCGCGAGCGAGCACGCGGCGGCCGAGGTCCGCGAGCTGCTGGGGAAGCTGCGCTCCGAGCAGAACGAGAAGGCGCTGTCGGAGGCGCGGCTGCAGCTCCAGCAGCGGGCCGAGGAGGCCCAGAAGCGCGCCCAGGCCGCGAAGGCGGAGCTGTTCCAGGTGGAGGCCCCCGGCCCCGCGAACCTGCGGGTGGGCGCGTGGGTGCACCACTCCGGCCTCGGCCGGGACGTGGAGATCCTCGAGCTGGCGGACGGCCACGCCGTGGTGTCCGCGGGTGGCGCCATGAAGATGCGGGTGCCCACGGCGGAGCTGTCCGGCGCGCGCACGCGCAAGCCGCAGCAGGCGAAGTTCCCGGAGCGACAGAAGCAGGAGGCCGCGCTCAAGCGGGCGGCGTCCGCGGCCCCCGCGCAGGTGGAGGCCACGAACTTCCGCTGCGACGTGCGCGGCATGCGCGCGGACGACGCGCTCGCGGAGGTAGAGTCCTTCCTCGACCGGGGCATGCGCAGCGGCGAGGAGGCCGCGCTCATCGTCCATGGCCACGGCACAGGCGCGCTCAAGCAGGCGCTGCGCGACTACCTGGCCAACTCGCCCTACATCCGCATGTTCCGCCCGGGTGAGAGCCACGAGGGCGGCGACGGCGTCACGGTGGTGTCCCTGCGCTCCTGAGCGGGACGCGCCACCCGGGAGAAGCCTCGAGGGCTCGGAGGCGCTGGGACACCCCGGCGTTCCTCCGGGCCCTTCCCTTTCGTGCGTCAGCCCCCGGACACCCCTGGCTTCCAGGGCGCCACGGGAGGGCCGCGCATGCACTGGGTCGTTCAGGACAACCTCTTCAACGAGCGTGGCTTCCACGACCTGATGCGGGTCCTTGAGCGCGGGGGCATCCCCCATACCCTGGTGAAGGTGATTCCGTTCGATGGCGGAATCACACCCGAGGTCGACGTCCAAGGGCCGGTGGTGGTGATGGGCTCCTTGACGCTGACGCGCTACGCGCGCCGTCGGGGCTGGACACCCGGGGCGTTCTTCAATGAGCGCTTCGACTTCCGCGTCTGGCGCGAGCACCTCCGGCCGTTCCTGTTGAATGGCGACGCCCGCGTCTGCCGGTTCGGCGACGTTCCACCCCAGCCGGGCCCGTTCTTCATCCGCCCGTGCCTGGACGACAAGGCCTTCTCCGGGATGGTGACGTCCTGGGACGACTTCGCGCGTTGGCGGGAGCAGGCCCTGGCATGCGAGGACAACGTCCAACTCACGGCGGGCTTCTATGCCTATGACGTCGGGAAGATGGTGGCGGCGCTCGAGGCCATGGGTTTCTGAACACGCGCCCCAACGCCAGACATCCTGGGTCGCTCCGGCCGGATGGCAAGCCTGTCCTTGAGACATCGAAATCAGACTCACCGTCGACGTTGTCTCCGGACCGTCGGCGGTGAGTCTTTACCGACACAGCAAAAACGCGACACACGACGGAATTTTCTCCGTCGACTGCCGGATCCACCGACCGCCACCCAGTTACAACCACAGCAACATATCCTGAACGAGACATCGACGCATTTCAGACTAATCAATAAAAACTTGAAATCAAATCCAGACGCGTGCCATGAAAGGAGCCCCTTCCTCAGAAAGGTCGTGCTCTTGAAGAACCATGTCTGGAGAACGTTCTGCGCGGCGTGGGTCGGCGCGGGTCTCGTGGCTTGTGGGTCGGTGCAACCGGAGGGAGAAGCTCCCGCGCCTGTCGCCAAGGACGCGGACGTCCAGGCCGTGCTGGCGCGCATGCCTGGGGCGCAGGTGCTCGGCCGGCAGGGAGAGGTCCCCTTCCTCATCCGCGGTGAGCTGGGCCGGCTGACGACGTCCGGTGGCGTCTCGGCGCAGCGCGCGCGTTCGGACTCCGGGTTCGAGGCGCGCGAGGCGCTCGCGGACATCGCGGGGGCCTTCCGCCTGCGCTCGGACGACCTCGTGTTCCGTCGCGCCAGCGTGGACTCGCAGGGCCGGCAGCACCTGCGCTTCCGCCAGCAGCTCCACGGCCTGAACGTCATCGGCGGAGAGCTCGTGCTCCACGCGGACGCGGAGGGCCTCATCTACGCGGCCAACGGCTCCGCGCGCGGCGGCCCGGCCACGCGCCCCGAGGCGACGGTGGCCTCCACGGCCGCGCGCGAGGCGTCGCTCGCCACCACCACCATCCAGGAGGCGCGCGCCGAGGGCGCCCCGACGCTCGTCTACCTGCGGCCCGAGGGCGGCGACGAGCTGCGGCTGGCGTGGCAGGTGCGGCTGGTGGGGACGCGCGAGGGGATGAAGGCGAACGACCTGGTGTACGTGGACGCGCAGCGCGGCGGCGTGCTCGCCACGCACCCGCAGATCCACGCGGCGCTCAACCGTCAGGTGTACAGCGCCAACAACGGCAGCACCACGCCGGGAACGCTCAAGCGCTCCGAGGGTCAGGCCCCCACCGGTGACGCCCACGTCGACCAGAACTACGACCAGTTGGGCAACACGTACAACTGCTACAAGACGCTGTTCAACCGCGACTCGTACGACAACGCGGGCGCCACGCTCGTCAGCACCGTCCACTACGGCAGCAACTACGTGAACGCGTACTGGGACGGCGAGCAGATGGTGTACGGCGACGGCAACGGCGTGGACTCCATCGAGTTGGGCAAGGACCTGGACGTCACCGTCCACGAGCTGACCCACGCGGTGACGGACACGGAGTCGGACCTCATCTATTCGGGTGAGTCCGGCGGCCTCAACGAGTCCCTGTCCGACATCTTCTCCGGCGTGTGCGAGAGCTGGACGCGCAACTGGGCCACGGACGCGGACGTGTTCATGGTCGGCGAGGACATCTGGACACCAGCCATCCCCAACGACGCCCTGCGATACATGGACGACCCCGCCAAGGACGACGCGTCGCTCGATTTCTACGGTGACTACTCGCCCGGCGTCGACGTGCACTACAGCTCCGGCATCAGCAACCTCGTCTTCGCGCTGCTCTCCAAGGGTGGCAGCCACCCGCGCGGCAAGACGACCCTGAACGTCGCGGCCATCGGCCCGGAGAAGGCCGGCCGCATCTTCTACAAGGCGAACACGGACCTGTTCACGCCGAGCACCACGTTCGAGCAGGCCAAGGCGTACACCATCCAGGCCGCGCAGGAGCTCGGCTACGACGCGGCCACGGTGCAGGCCGTGACGGACGCCTGGCTCGCGGTGGGCGTGCCGCCCCCGCCCCCCGTGACGGAGGCGCTCACCAACGGCGTCGCCAAGACGGGGCTGGCCGGCAGCTCCGGCAACAAGAAGTACTTCACGCTCGAGGTCCCCGCGGGCCAGACGACCCTGAAGTTCGAGACCACCGGCGGCACGGGTGACGCGGACCTCTACGTGCGCTACGGCAACGCCCCGAACAGCAGCACCTACGACTGCCGCCCGTACAGCAGCGGCAACGCGGAGAGCTGCAGCTTCACCAACCCGCAGGCGGGCACCTGGTACGTCATGGTCAACGCCTACACGGCCTACTCCGGCCTGTCGCTCACGGGCACCTACGGCGGTGGCTCCGGCCCCGGCACGCCCACCACGGAGACGGCCTCCGGTCAGGTGACGCGCAACGAGAACGACCGCTACGGCCCCTACAGCGTCGTGCCGGGCACCACGTTCAAGGTGACCATGACGGGCACGCGCAACCCGAACCTGTACGTGCGCTTCGGCGCGCAGCCCACCACCAGCAACTACGACTGCCGCCCCAACGCCTCCGGCGCCTCGGAGACGTGCTCGCTGACGGTTCCGGCGGGCCAGAGCGAGGCCCACGTCATGGTGCGCGGCGTCGGCACCAACACGGCGACGTACAACCTGACCATCGAGTACGTGAAGCCGTAGCCTCGCACTCGAGCTGACTTCGCTGGACGCGGGCGGCTTCCCCTCGAGGGAGGCCGCCCGTCGCGTTCCAGGGCCCCGGCCAGGTCAGCGATCCACGTACAGCGCCAGCACGCGATCCAACGCCGCCGCCGCCTGACGGTCATCCGGGTCCGGGCTCTTGCGCGCATGGACGGTGTGCCGTCGCGCGCGCGCCGCGTCCGTCTTCGCCAGCGCCATGGCCATGTAGAAGTTGGCGCGCGGGTGCTCCGGCTGCGCCTCCAGCACCGGCGACAACACCCGGCTGGCCCGCTCGTCGTCCCCCCGCTCGATGAGGCTCAGCGCCAGGTCGCACGCGGGATCCGGCTCCGCCGGCGCGCCCTCGTGCACCCGGGTCAACAGCTCCATCGAACGCTCCCGCTCGCCGGACGCCTCCAGCGCGCGCGCCAACCCGTGCATCACCTTCGCGTCGTCCGGGGCCTCGCGCAGCGCGGCCTCCAGCAGCCTCAGCCCCTCCGCGACATCCCCCGCCATCAGCCGGGTCATGCCGTCGCGATAGAACCCTGCTCCCACGCTGTCTCCCTCCGCGCCACGCAGCGCGTCATCTCATTTCGAGCAACTTCGTCCCCACAGGGTGCGACAAAACAATACAAAAGCGCCTCCCCCCGGGTCCGACCATGCTCGTCCGCAATCCCCCAGTCTCGCCGCGTCGCGCGTCCACCACCAGTTCGGAGACGTCGGTCTCTCCGGCGCCCGGAGCCACGCCGGCCGCGAAGCCCGCGGTGAGCGGGCTCCAGGTGAAGGACTCCTTCGCGCCGGCCACCGCGCTGCAGCGGGCCGCCCGCGTGGGCGAGGCGCCCGCCGGGGACCACGGCAAGCTGATGCGGGAGTACCTGACGGGGGCGCGCCCGCCGCCGGCCGACTTCGAGCAGGTGATGGGCTACAAGCCCTTCTCCATCCAGACGAAGCACGGACAGCGGATGCAGGACCCGTTCGGCTCGGCGTCCGCGCCGGGGAAGATTGGCCCGGACAAGGAGTTCGACCCCGCGGCCAAGACGCACGACTACGGCTACGACCTGCTGCGCTACTACGACCGCAAGGGCACGCCGCTCGGCGGCGACGCGCGCAAGGCCGCCGACGCCCTCTTCCGCGAGGACCTCTTCCACTACGCCAACGACCAGAAGGGCTTCGGCGACCGGCTGAAGTACCGGACGTGGGCGCAGATCTACGCCACGGCGGTGGAGCTCAACTCCCGCGTGCAGGGCTACGGCCCTCCGTGAGGGGACGCCGGGCGGCGCCCCCTCCCGCCGCTCACTGCATCCCGTAGCGCCGCAGCTTGTCGTAGAGCGTCCGCAAGCCGATGCCCAGCCGCTGGGCCGCGCGCTTGCGGTTGCCGCCCTCGTCCGCGATGGCCTGCTCGATGGCGATCCGCTCCAGCTCCTCCAGCGTCGTGTCCGGCAGCCGCGCGCCCTGGGCCGGCGTGGCGGCGGAGGCCGGGGCGCTCGTCGGATCCAACCACAGGTGGCGCGCGTCCACCTCCGGACCGTCCGCGAGGATGGCGGCGCGCTCCAGCGCGTTGCGCAGCTCGCGCACGTTGCCCGGCCAGGGGAACCCCTCGAGGCGCTCGGAGGCCTCCGGCGACAGCCTCAGCCCCGGCCGCCCCAGCTCCTCGCCGATGCGCCGCAGCAGCAGCTCCGCCAGGGGCCGCAGGTCCTCGCGCCGCTCGCGCAGCGCCGGCAGCCGGATGGGGAACACCGCGAGCCGGTGGTAGAGGTCCTCGCGGAACTCGCCGCGCGCCATCATCGCCCTGAGGTCGCGGTTGGTGGCCGCCACCCAGCGCACGTCGGCCTCCAGCGTCCGCGTGCCCCCCACCCGCTCGAAGCGACGCTCCTGGAGCACGCGCAGGAGCTTCGCCTGCAGCTCCGCCTTCAGCTCGCCCACTTCGTCGAGGAAGAAGGTGCCGCCCTGGGCCAGCTCGATGCGCCCGCGCCGCTGGGCCACCGCCCCGGTGAAGGCGCCCTTCTCGTGTCCGAACAGCTCGCTCTCCAGCAGCGTCTCGGTGAGGGCCGCGCAGTTCACCGCGACGAAGGGCCCATCCGCGCGGTCGCTCCACTGGTGCAGCGCGCGCGCGGCCACCTCCTTGCCCGTGCCGCTCTCGCCCACCAGCAGCACCGTGGCCTGGGTGTGCGCCACCTTGCGCAGCGCCTCCACCACCGGCGCCATGGCCGGCGCGCCCCAGCTCAAGACGACCTCGCTGGTCGACTGGCGCGCCTCCGCCTTGAAGTTGAGCAGCGCGCGCCGCTCCAGCGCCCGCGACACCGTGAGGCGCAGCTCCGCCGGACTGCCCACGGGCTTGAGCAGGTACTCGAAGGCGCCGGCCTTCATCGCCGCCACCGCGCTCTCCACGGAGCCCACCGCCGTCAGGACGATGACCTCCACGTCCGGCTGCTCCTCCCGCACCTTGCGCAGCAGCGTCAGGCCGTCCATGCCCGGCATGCGCAGGTCGGTGACGAGCAGGTCCACGCCCTGCTTGGCCAGCACGCGCGCGGCCTCGTCCCCGTCCGCCGCGGTGCTCACCGCGTGGCCCTCGACCTCGAGCGCCTCCGCGATGAACGAGCGCACGCCCTCCTCGTCATCCGCCACCAGGATGCGCGCCATCGCTCAGCCTCCCCTCGCGGGCACGATGAGCCGGAACTCCGCGCCACCTTCCGCGCGCGTCCTCGCGCTGATGGAGCCGCCGTGCAGCTCGACGATGCGCCGGGTGATGGCCAGCCCCAGCCCCACGCCCCTCAGCCGCCCCGTGACGAAGGGCTCGAAGATGCGCTCCTCGTCGCCCCGGGGGATTCCCGGCCCGTGGTCCTTGACGATGAACACCAGCGACGAGCCCTCGCGCACCGCGTCCACCTCCACGCGCCGGCCCTCCGGGCTGACCTGCACCGCGTTGCGCAGCACGTTCTCCAGCGCCTGCTGGAACCGCCCCGCGTCCAGCTCCCAGCGCTCGCGCCCCGGCAGGTAGTGCGCCTCCACGCGCGCCTCGCCCGTGGCCTCCACCGCCGCGCGCAGCACCTCGTTGGGGTCGGTGCCCGTGCGCCGCAGCTCGCCGCTGCGCACGAAGGCGAGCAGGTCGTTCGTCAGCTGCTCCAGCCGCACCGCCTCGTTGACGATGCGGTCCGCCTTCGGCCGCAGCACCTCGTCGCCCTCCACGCGCTCGGCCAGCAGCTGCGAGTGTCCCTTGAGCGAGGCCAGCGGGTTGCGCAGCTCGTGCGCGAGCACCGCCGACATCGTGCCCAGCGCCGCCAGCCTGCGCCCCCGCTCCAACTCCAGCGCCAACGCCTCGCGCTGCGCCAGCGACCGCGAGAAGGCGAACGCCAGCGCCAGGATGCCCACGCACGACACCACCGCCACCACCAGCATGCCCTGCGAGCGCTCCTTCAACTCAGACGCGGTGACGGGCTCGAACTCGTAGCCGATGCGCAGGTTGCGCCGCCCGTCGGCTGGCGCGGCGCCCGCGTCCACGGCCGGAGGCGTCCCGTTCACCGCCGCCACGGCCTCCACCGGCTTCGGCTTGCGCAACCGGTGGATGACCCGGCCGCGCCCGCCCTCGATGCGCATCACCAGCCCTTCCTGGTACTCGCCCACCGACCCCACGCCCGCCGACGCCATGACCCGGCCGTCCTCGAAGATGGCCACGTAGCGCAGCCCGCCCTCGCGGTGGGCCTCCAGGAAGGCGTCGAGCTGCTGCTGGCTCGGCACGCCCGTGCCCTCCCGGAAGGCCTCCAGTCCGGCGTTCATCATCACCGTGGACATGCCCCGGACCACCAGGGTGGACGACTCCAGGGCGGACCTGCGAATGATGAAGGCCGCGGCCAGCAGCACGGCGCACATCAACGCCGCCGCCACCCACGGCATCCACGGACCGAGCGGCCTCCAGCGCGCCCCGCCGCTCATCGCCGACACCCTCCGAGGAGTCTCTCCCCACTCCATGACGTTCCTCCCGTCGCTGCGAACTCTGCATCCCGGATGCGGAATCCGCACTCTCTTCCGTCAACGGGGGGGACCCCATGGCCATCCCGTCGCCTGGTTGCTGTCACGCGCATCGACATCTCTCCGTGGGAGGGGGCACGGCACCACGGCCGCCAGATTCGAACGCCCGGCCAGTGCAATCACGAGGCCCACGCCACCACCACCCCCGTGCCCCGCCTGCCCGTCCGCCCCCCGCGCCCCGTGGCGCCAACGCGTGCGGAATCCGCACCTGGACTGCTCTTTTGGCAACACGGCGCCGAAAATGTCATGACATTTCAATGGGTTGAGTGGTGGCAAGACGCATGCAATCGTCCGGTTCGGAGACGCCGGGGGCGCCAGGAGCGCACCGGCATTCAACGGGACAAGGCTTCGATGACGATGCACCAGGGAACGCGGTTCCAGAGACGGCCTCGCCGGATGACGGCATGGGCGCTGGGGGTCCTGGGAGGCATGGTGGTGACGGGGAGCGCGTGGGCCCAGGAGCCCCCGACCCAGGCGAGCGAGCCCGCGGCGACGCCCACCCAGGCGCCGGCCAACGCCCCGCCCCCGGCGGCGGATGCCCCCATCGCCTTGCCACCGCCCGCGACCGAGGCCGCGGCGCCGGTGAGCGTCACGCTGGAAGAGGCCATCGCGCGAGCGCTGAAGGCCAATCCCCAGGTGGCGCAGGCGTCGGGCAACGTCACCAATTCGGAGGCCGCGGAGCGCAGCGCGGTGGGCGCCTACCTGCCGAACCTGTCGGCGAGCGCCAATGGCTCGCTGTCCAGCAGCCGGCGCATCGATCCGGAGACGGGCGTCGTCACGTCCGGCTCGAACGACACGTACAGCGCGGGCCTCGCCGCGTCGTGGAACGTCTTCACCGGCGGCCAGCGCAGCGCCAACCGCAAGCAGACCCGGGCGCAGACGAGCGCGGCCGAGGCCCAGTTGGTGGCCCAGCGCGCCAACGCGGTCCTCGAGGTGGAGCGCTCCTTCTACGAGGTGTTGCGCGCGGAGGGACTGGAAGAGGTGGCGCGCTCCCGCATCGAGCGGGCGAAGCAGAACGCGGAGGCCGCGGAGCGGCGGCTCGCGGTGGGTTCGGCGACGCGGTCGGACCTGCTGCGCGCGCAGCTCGACCACACCACCGCGCGCGAGGCCCTGCGCACGGCGGAGACGCAGCGCGAATCGGCCGCGTTGTCGCTGGGGCGCCTCATCGGCGAGGAAGGCCCGGTGGGCGCCCGCCCCCTCCCGGAGGAGACGCCCCGCCCCATCGCGCTCACCCCCGAGGCCCTCCTCGTCGAGTTGGAGGCCAACGCCCCGGCGGTGCTCGCGGCGGCGGCGACGCTGAAGGCCACGGAGGCCGGCGTGAGCGCGGCCAAGGCCACCTACCTGCCGACGGTGCGACTGTCCGCGGGCTATGACTGGTTCAACCAGGACGCGAGCTTCACCGGAGGCTCGACGAGCTGGTCGGTGCGGCTGGGCCTGTCCTATCCCATCTTCGACGGCTTCCTGCGCGAGGAGCGCGTGCAGCGGGCGCGGACGTCGGAGCGGGTGTCCCAGGCGCAGCTGGCGGACACGCGGCGCGCGCTGCGCTCCGGCGCGGCCCAGGCCCTGGCGCAGATCCGCCTGGCGGCGGACCGCATCGGCTTCTCCGAGCAGGCCGTCGAGGTGGCCCGCGAGGACCTCAAGGTGCAGCAGGAGCGCTACCGCCTGGGCGCCACCACCATCCTCGACCTGCTGACGTCGCAGGAGAGCCTGGTGCAGGCGGAGATCAACCTCGTGTCCTCCCGCTTCGACTACCGCATCGCGCGCGCGGAGCTGGAGGCGCTCGCCGGGAGGCCCTTGTGAGCACGCCCACGCAGACGCAGGAGCAGACCGCCGCCCAGACCCCGCGCGACATCGCGGACGTGGTCATCCGGGTGGAGGGACTGCGCAAGGACTACAAGATGGGCTCCGAGGTGGTGCGCGCGCTGCGAGGCGTGGACCTCACCATCCGCCGCAACGAATACGTGGCGGTGATGGGACCGTCGGGTTCGGGCAAGTCCACCTTCATGAATCTCATCGGCTGCCTCGACGTCCCCAGCGGCGGGCAGTACTGGCTCAACGGGCAGCCGGTGGCCGGCATGTCGGAGGACGCGCTCGCGCGCATCCGCAATCGGGAGCTGGGCTTCGTGTTCCAGAGCTTCAACCTGCTTCCCCGGGCGTCGGCGCTCGACAACGTGGCGCTCCCGCTGGTGTACGCGCGGGTGCCGAAGAAGGTCCGGCGCGAGCGCGCGGCGGCGATGCTGGAGCGCGTGGGCCTGGGGTCCCGCAAGGACCACAAGCCCAACGAGCTGTCGGGCGGTCAGCGCCAGCGCGTGGCCATCGCCCGCGCGCTGGTGACCCAACCCGCGCTGCTGCTGGCGGACGAGCCCACGGGCGCGCTCGACAGCCGCACGGGCGAGGAGATCATGGCCCTCTTCGGCGAGCTGCACGCCCAGGGGCAGACGTTGATGCTCGTCACGCACGAGTCGGACATCGCCGCGTTCGCGCAGCGGGTGCTGTTCCTGAAGGACGGCGTCATCGAGCGGGACGAGCTGAAGCGGAATTGAGCGGGACCGCGCGAGGCGCGGCCACGAGGACCTGGAGGGACGTCGTGAGCAAGACGAAGAAGGTGGTCATCACGGGTGCCGCGGCACTCCTGCTCGGCGCGGGCGTTTTCTACGTCCGGGGAAAGGGTGAGCAGGAGGCGCCGGCGCGCTCCGCGGCGGTGGTGGCGGTGGAGCGCAGGGACATGGAGGTGGTGGCGGAGTCCGCGGGGCTCGTGGAGCCCCTGCGCGTGGTGGAGGTGAAGTCCAAGGCCTCCGGTGAGGTGCTGCGCGTCCTGTTCGACACGGGCGACAAGGTGGAGAAGGACGCCCTCCTGGCGGAGATCGATCCTCGAGACGTGCAGAACGCGCTCGCGCAGGCCCAGGCGGACCTCGAGTCCGCGCGCGTGCGCCTGAACACGACCGAGGCCCAGCGCCAGCGCATGGAGGCGCTGCGCCAGTCCGGCTACGTCACCCAGCAGGAGTACGAGGCGACGGTGGACGCGTACGCCACCGCGCGCGCGGCCAAGGTGCGCGCGGAGACCAACCTCCAGCTGGCCAAGGAGCGCAGCCGCGACGTCACCATCCGCGCGCCCAGCTCCGGCACGCTGCTCGAGCGGCAGATCCAACCGGGGCAGATCATCGCCTCCGCGACGTCGAACGTGTCCGGCGGCAGCACCCTGTTCAAGATGGCGGACCTGTCCGTCATGCAGGTGCGCGCCAAGGTGGACGAGACGGACGTGGGGCAGATCAAGCCGGGCCTCAAGGCGCGCGTGACGATGGAGGCGTACCCGGGCCGGACGTTCATCGGCGACGTGGTGAAGATCGAACCCCAGGCGCTCGTGGAGCAGAACGTCACCCTCTTCCCGGTGCTGGTGCGCCTGGAGAACCCGGAGGGCCTGCTGCGTCCGGGCATGAACGCGGAGGTGGCGATCGAAATCTCCCGCCGGCGCAACGCCCTCACCGTGCCGAACTCCGCGGTGGTGGGCCTGCGCGACGCTCGCGCGGCCGCCTCCGCGGTGGGCGTGAGCGAGGAGACGGTGCGTGCCATGCTCCGTCCGGCGGGCGGACGGGGCGCGCCCCAGGGCGGCGATGCTCCCTCGGGCGCGACCGATGGGGCGCCGGGCGCCGACAAGGCCCCCCCGGGACAGGGGCCGCGCGAGGGCATGGCGGGCGCGCCGGGTCGCGAGGGCACCGGGCAGATGGCTCCCGCTGCTGGCGCGGTGACGCCGGTAAGCGTGGCCACGGGCGCGGAAGGCGCGGGCGGCGGGCGGAGGGGCCGAGGTGGGCGCGAGGGCGGCCAGGGTCCGCAGGGAGACACGCGGCCGGGCCTCGTCTTCGTCCAGGGGCCGAAGGGACCGGAGCCGCGCCGCGTGACGCTGGGCCTGAGCGACTGGGAGAGCTCGGAGGTCCTCAGCGGGCTCCAGGACGGCGAGCAGGTGCTGCTCATCTCGGTGGCGCAGCTCCAGCAGCAGCAACAGCAGCGCTCGGAGCGCATGCGCCAGGCCGCGGGCGGGATGATCCCCGGCGGCGGCCCCATGCGCATGGGCGGACGGTAGGCAGGAAGGAGGAGGAGGTCAGGTCATGGGAGAGATCATCCGGGTCGCCTTCGACGCGGTCCTCGCCAACAAGCTGCGCTCGCTGCTCACGATGCTGGGCATCGTCATCGGCATCGCGGCGGTCATCACCATGGTGGCGTTGGGTGAAGGGGCCCAGCGGTCCGTCGAGCAGCGCCTGAAGACGCTCGGCACCAACATCCTGACGGTGCGGCCCGGCCAGTCGTTCTCCGGGGGTCTGGGACGTGGACAGGCGGCGATGACCATCGACGACGCCGAGGCCCTGCGCGCCAACCCGAAGCACCTGCGGGCCGTCTCCCCGGAGATCGAGTCGCGCTTCCAGGTCGAGCTGGGCTCGAGCAACGCGAACCTGTCCGTGGTGGGCGCGTGGCCCGCCTACTTCACCATCAACGAGTCCAACCTCATGGCGGGCCGCATCTTCACGGACGCCGAGGACAAGGGGCGGCGCCGGGTGGTGGTGCTGGGAGCGCTCGTCGGCGCGCAGATCGGCGCGCGGGATTCGGCGGCGCTGGTGGGCGAGTCCATCCGCATCCGGGGCATCCCGTTCGAGGTCATCGGCGTGCTCGCGGAGAAGGGCGCGCAGGGCTTCTCCAACCCGGACGAGAGCCTCTACATCCCGCTGTCCACCGCGCAGTTCCGGGTGATGGGCAGCGACCGCATCCGCTCCATCGCGGTGCAGGCCCTCGACGAGAAGTCCATGGACGACGCGATGGCGGAGATCGACACCAAGCTGCGCCGCGAGCACCGGCTGCGTCCCGAGGAGCAGGCGGACTTCAACATCCGGGACCAGGCGTCGCTGCTGGCCACCGTGCAGGAGACGACGCAGACCTTCTCCCTGCTGCTGGCCGGAATCGCCGCCATCTCCCTGCTGGTGGGCGGCATCGGCATCATGAACATCATGCTGGTGTCGGTGACGGAGCGGACGCGGGAGATCGGCCTGCGCAAGGCGCTCGGCGCAACGGGGATGGACATCCTGCTCCAGTTCCTCGTCGAGTCCCTGGTGCTGTGCCTCGCGGGCGGGACGCTGGGCTTGCTGCTGGGCGTGGGCGGCGCGGCCATCCTCCAGCGCGTCATGGGCTGGACGATGGTGGTGGCGCCCGAGGCCATCGTGGTGGCCATCGTCTTCTCCGCCACGGTGGGCGTGTTCTTCGGCATCTGGCCGGCGCGCCGCGCGGCGAGCCTGGCCCCCATCGAGTCGCTCCGCTACGAATGACGTCCGCGCCGGGAGGTGCCCCTCGCGCCTCCCGGCGAGGCCCCGCTCAACGCTTCGCGGCCGCGCGCTCGAAGGACTCCACGTCGCGGTAGTAGCGCACGATCTCCTCCTGGATGGACTCGCGGGTATAGACGTCATCGCGAGGGTGCTCGATGGCGTCGAGGATGACCGCCGACGCCTCCTCGACGCTCTGCGCTCCGGGGAGCTTGCGCGAGTCCGGTCCCCCACCCCGCGCGTTCGTGCCGAACTCCGTGGCGACGACGCCAGGGAGCACCACGGTGACGCGGATGCCCGGGTGCGTTTCGCGCAGGTCCTGGCGCAGACAGGCGCTCAGCGCGTTGAGGGCGTGCTTCGCCGCGCTATAGGCGGAGCGGTGGGGCACGGTCGGCAGACGTCCGAGGACGCTGGAGACGTTGACGATCTGCCCGGCGCCGCGCGCCTGGAAGTGAGGCAGCACGGCCTGCATGCCATAGAGGGCGCTGTTCACGTTGTCGCGCCACATCGCGTCCAGGTCCTCGTCCGACAGCTCCGCCACCGAGCGGGTGATGCCGCGCCCCGCGTTGTTCACCCAGACGTCGATGCGACCGAAGCGCTCGAGCGCCGCGTCGCGCAGCCGCTCCACCTCGTCCCGCCGGGTCACGTCCGTGACCACCGCCAGGGCCTCGCTGCCCGAGCGCGCGGCGGCGGCGTCGAGCTCCGCGCGGCGACGCGCCGCCAGCACCACCTTCGCGCCCCGCGCCCCTGCCTGGCGGGCGAGCTCCGCGCCGATTCCACCACTCGCTCCGGTGATGACGATGACCTTGTCCATGTCCCTGCCTCCGACTCCTTCACGTGCTTCGCGGCGGGGAATCTAGCGCCCCGGCCTCCACGGACGCGGTCCAATCCCACGGCGAGACAGGTGGAGCCACACCCCGAGTGCCCGCGAACGAAGACCCTCCATGTTACGATTCATGTCCTTCCCGTCGGACCGAGCACATGCCGTTGCGACTCTTCTCCTTCTCGATGTTCATCGGGCTCGGCGCCGTGCTGGGCCATGTGTACCTGTATCGCCGCCTCGTTCGTCCGCTCGTCCGGGCGCGCGCGGCCCGCCTCGTCGCCATGCTCCTGCTCGGCGCGATGACGGTGTTGCTCGGGTTCAGGCGCACGCTGCTGGACGCGATCCCCGGCGCCTTCGAGGGGATGGTCACCGTCGCCATGTACACGTGGATGGGCACGGCGCTGTGTCTGGTCATCGTGCTCGGGGCCCTGGACCTGGTGCGCGGGGGACTGGCGTTGACGCGGCTGGCGCGACGCCGGGCTCGGCCTCCGCTCCCCTCGCCAGCTCCGGAGGCGAGGGTGTCACAGCCCGCCGAAGCGCCCGTCGACGAGGAGCGGCGCAGGTTCCTGGGACGGGCGCTGGCGGGAGGCGCGGCGCTCGCGGGGAGCGGGCTTGCGACCTATGGGAACTGGCGGGCCTTCGCGCCCCCCGTCGTGACGGAGCTCGCGGTCCGCATCCCCAAGCTGCCCAGGTCCCTGGACGGCCTCACCATCGTCCAGCTCACCGACATCCACGTCGGCCACTTCATCCAGCGCCGCTTCATGGACGAGTTGGTGCGGCAGACGAACGCGCTGCGCCCGGACCTCGTGGCCATCACCGGCGACCTGGTGGATGGCGATGTCCCCACGCTCGGCAACTCCGTCGCGGCGCTCCGGGCGCTGCGCTCCCGCTTCGGGAGCTTCTTCGTCACGGGCAATCACGACTACTACTCCGGCGACGAGGAGTGGACGGCGTTCCTCCAGACGCTCGACATCCAGGTGCTGCGCAACCGTCACGTCCGCATCGGCGACGCGGGAGGTTCGTTCGACCTCGTCGGCGTGGACGACTGGAGCGGCTGGCGGCGGCGCGGGACGAAGGGCTACGACCTCGACCTCGCGCTCGCGGGGCGGGAGCCGGAGCGCGCGTCCGTGCTGCTCGCGCACCAACCCGCGAACTTCAAGGTCGCGGCGGAGCGTGGCGTGGACCTCCAGATCTCCGGACACACGCACGGCGGACAGCTGTTGCCGATGACGCTCCTCATCGGCCTGGCCTGGGAGCACTCGGCGGGTCTCTATCGCCAGGGTGATTCGCACATCTACGTGAGCCGGGGCTGCGGGTTCTGGGGACCGCCCATGCGCGTGGGCAGCCCCCCGGAGCTCGTCAAGCTGGTGCTCACGACGTGAACGACTCCTGACGCGAGCGCCCGGCTCTTATGGATTCTGGACGCTCGCGTCCCGGCGCGCATTTCCGCCTGCCGGGCGCTCGCGTATAGACAGGGCAACCCCTTGCGAGTCCCACAGAGAGGCCCCCATGACGAATCAGGAGACGGGCGACTACGTGGTGAAGGAAATCAACAAGTACCTCGGCGTCATCCGGAGCGCGAAGAACGAGGCGTATGACGGCTTCGCGAAGGAGAAGATCCGGGTCCTCGTCGAGGTCCTCGACGTCCTGGACGAGGTCCAGACCGAGTCCGAGCTGCAGACGCGCGTCAAGGCGCTCTACAAGGCCCACACGGGCGCGCTGGACGGGCTGAAGGACTTGATGCAGGCCATGGGCGTCCGGGCCTGAACCCCTCGGTGCGCTACGAGGCCCGGGGCGTGTACCGCGAGAAGCGCTGCGCGTGACCGCAGCGCTCGCACTCCAGCTCGACCCGCAGCTCTCCGCCCCGGTCCCTCGTCGCGTGCACCACCGGATACGCCTTCTCCAGCACGTGCCGGTTGCCACACTCGGCGCACTTCACGGCACGCGACGAGAACGGCGCCCGCCGCAGCACCACGCCGTCCTCGCAGCCGGCGCACCACCAGACCTGGTAGTCCACGACGCCGAGCGCCTCCTGGCGACGCTGGGACGCGTCCAGGTGGGCGTCCTCCGACGCCTCGTCGAGGAGGGCCCGGGGCCTCCGACACTTCCGGCAGCGCCGCGTCGCCGCGAGGCTCCGGGCACGCGCGAACCACGCGCCACCTCCCGCGAGGACGCCGAGCGCCACCCACGCCAGCACGCTCATGCCTGGGGCTCCAGCTCCACCTGGTGCAGCGCCTGGCCCGTGAGGTCGTGGATGGCCACGGTGAGCCGGCCCGACGCCCCTTGGATGCGCACGCTGCCGTAGTACTGCTGCCCTTCCCAGGGCGCGGCGTTCACCACGGTGGTGGGGCGGTGCCAGCGGACCTCGGGGCCGAAGGTGTCGTCGAGGGGGCTGGGGCCGAACGTGCCCGCGTTCAGCGGCCCCGCGACGAACTCCCAGAACGGGTCGAAGTCGCGGAAGCGCGCGCGCTCGGGGTGGTAGTGGTGCACGGCGGGGTAATGGACGTCCGCGGTGAGGAACAGCACGTTGCGCACGCCGCGCGCCTTGAGGAAGGACAGCAGCTCGGCCAGCTCCAGCTCACGCCCCAGGGGCGCGCCCCCGTCGCCGTTGGCCCAGCCCTCCATCGCCGGGAACCCATCCGGCAGCTTCGCGTCGGGGATGACGAGCCCCAGCGGCATGCTGGTGGCGATCACCTTCCACGTCGCGGTGGACGCGGCGAGCGCATCCTTCAGGCCTTCGAGCTGCGCGCGTCCCAGGAAGGCCGTCTCCGGCCCCGGCCGCTGCTGGAGGTTGCGTCCGTTGGGCGCACGGAACGCGCGCACGTCGGGGATGAAGACGTCGAGCCGCGGGCCATAGGAGAGCTTGCGGTGGATGCGCCCCTCGGCGCGCGCGGCGCCTCCCACGGGGGAGTATTCGAAGAAGGCCCGTCGCGCCCTCGCGCCGAGCTCCCCCTCGTCCGACACCTGCGTGTAGCGCGGGTCCGCCGCGAGGCTGCGCCCGGGGTACCAGTTGTTGTGGACCTCGTGGTCGTCCCACTGGTACGAGATGGGCACCTCGCGCGCGAAGGCCCGCAGTGACTCGTCGAGGAAGTTGTACGCGAAGTTGCCGCGGAACTCGTCCAGCGTCTCCGCCACCTTTGACTTGGCGGGCGTCACCAGGTTGCGCCACACGCGACCATCCGGCAGCACCACTTCGGGAGACAGCGGGTTGTCCGCGTAGATGGCGTCACCGACGTGCAGGAAGAAGTCGGGGCGCAGCGCGCGCAGGGCCGCGTAGCCGCGGTAGCCACCCCACTCGCGGTTGATGCCCCAGCCCTGGCCACACACGTCCGCGCTCCACGCGAAGCAGATGTCGCGCGTCGCCTCCGGCGCGGTGAGGAACCGGCCCTGCCACGCCTCGCCCGCCCGTCCGCCCTCTTCCGCGAGGACGCGCACGTGGACCTCGCGCCCCGAAGGCAGGCCCTTGAGGTCGACCACGCCCGTGAAGTCCGACCCGGCGGTGAGCCGCGGCCCCTGGACACGCGTGACGGCCCGGCGCCACCGGGGGTCCTCGCTCCACTCCACCACCAGACGGGCGTCCCGGTCCGCCTTGCCCCAGACGGTGGCGGCCCCGGCGCGGACGTCGCCGAGCTGGGCGCCCAGGGGGAGCTCCGGCCCCGGACGGGGGGCGACGCGGGAGCGGTTCGCGGCACAGCCCGCCGCGGCGGTGACGGCGAGGCCCTGGAGCACGGTTCGACGGGTGAGGACGCTCATGACGCGGGGCACGGTAGCAGTTCCCACGTAGCCCGACCGGCCGGGCCCCCACGCCACCCATACCCCGAGTCCCCGCCTCGGTCGGACCCTGGGGGCACATGCGCCTGGATGCCGGGGGGACGACCCCGCATGTCCCGGGCTTGTCCGGCGGGACTTCGGCTATGCTGACCGGGCTTCCGGACCCGTGAGGGCGGGTCCCACGACAACGCGAATCACCGCGGTCCTGACCGGGTCGGGGTCGAATCCCCGGACCCGCTCGAAAGGTTTTCACATGAAGCGACTGGCACGAGTCGGCCTGCTGTTCGGAGTTCTCTCGCTGGGCGGCGTCGTGGCGTGTTCCGAGGAGAACGACGCCGCGAAGCAACACCGCGTCAAGGGCACCAACCACCTGGCCAAGAAGGAGTACAAGGAGGCCACCGCCGAGTACGCCCTCTCGCTCCAGGCGGACCCCAAGCAGGAGAAGGTCTGGGAGAAGAAGGCCTTCGCCCACATGGAGCTGGGTGAGACGGACAAGGCCGCCGAGGCGGTGCTGAAGATCCTCGAGATGAAGACCGCTCCGGCGGACAAGCTCGAGACGTACGTCACCCTGGCCGGCATGTACATGAAGGCCAACGACCTCGAGGCGGCCGAGAAGAACTTCAACGAGGCGCTCAAGATCGACCCGAAGAACGAGGCGGCGCTCGGGTGGATCGCGGAGATCTACGCCCAGCGCGGCGGCGCTCGCTCGATGGCCGCCCCCATCGTCAAGGACGCGCTGGAGAAGTCGCTCGGGTATTACGACCAGGTCATCGCCATCAACCCGAACTCCCCCAACTCGTACCTCAACAAGCGCGTCGTGATGTTCCGCCTCATGGAGTACGAGCGCCAGCAGAAGGAGATGGCCGAGTCCGAGGCGAAGGAGAACGCCAAGGACGCCGCCATCGTCGCCGAGGCCACGGCCCGCGCCGCCGAGCACCAGAAGAAGCTGGACGACTACCAGGCGCAGGCCCAGGTCATGACGCAGAAGTTCAGCGAGGCGCAGAAGGCCCAGAAGGCCACCCAGGCCGCCGCCACGAAGTAGTCCGCCGCCCGCCGCTTCACCACCGAGGGCCTGGGACCGCGAGCCGGTCCCGGGCCCTTCGTCTTTTCCGCCGAGCCTAGCGTTCGCTGGACGTCACGCGTTCAATCAGCGCTGCGCCCGGACGGCCCGCGCACTAGGCTGCGCGCCTCACACTTCAACGAGGGAGGCTCTGCAATGGACGTGCGCGCGGCGGTGGCGCTCGAGGCGGGGAAGCCGTTGAGCATCGAGACGGTGCACCTGGAGGGACCGAAGGCGGGCGAGGTGCTCGTCGAGCTGAAGGCCACGGGCATCTGCCACACGGATGAGTTCACCCTGTCGGGCGCGGACCCGGAGGGCCTGTTCCCCGCCATCCTCGGGCACGAGGGCGCGGGGGTGGTGGTGGACGTGGGGCCGGGCGTGACGTCGGTGCGCAAGGGCGACCACGTCATCCCGCTGTACACGCCGGAGTGCCGGCAATGTAAGTCGTGCCTGTCGCGCAAGACGAACCTGTGTACGGCCATCCGCGCGACGCAGGGCAAGGGCCTGATGCCGGACGGCACCAGCCGCTTCCGCCTGGGAAAGCAGGCGGTGCACCACTACATGGGCACGTCGACGTTCGCGCAGTACACGGTACTGCCGGAGATCGCCGTCGCGAAGATTCGCGAGGACGCCCCCTTCGACAAGGTCTGCTACATCGGCTGCGGCGTGACGACGGGCATCGGCGCGGTGGTGTACACGGCGAAGGTGGAGGCCGGCGCGAAGGTGGTGGTGTTCGGCCTGGGAGGCATCGGCCTCAACGTGGTGCAGGCGGCGCGCATGGTCGGCGCGGATCAGATCGTCGGCGTGGACATCAACCCCGCGCGCAAGGCCATGGCGGAGAAGTTCGGCCTCACCCACTTCGTGAACCCGAAGGAGGTGGAGGGCGACCTCGTCCCCTACCTGGTGAACCTCACGGGTGGCGGCGCGGACTACAGCTTCGAGTGCATCGGCAACGTGAACACGATGCGGCAGGCGCTCGAATGCTGCCACCGGGGCTGGGGCGAGAGCATCATCATCGGCGTGGCGGGCGCCGGGCAGGAGATCCGCACGCGTCCGTTCCAGCTCGTCACGGGCCGGGTGTGGAAGGGCAGCGCGTTCGGCGGCGCCCGGGGCCGCACGGACGTGCCGAAGATCGTCGACTGGTACATGGAGGGGAAGATCAACGTCGACGACCTCATCACGCACACGTTGAAGCTGGAGGACATCAACCGGGGCTTCGACCTGATGCACAAGGGCGAGTCCATCCGCAGCGTGGTGAAGTACTCATGACGGTGGCCGCCCCGACGCTCTTGAGCCAGCACCGCTGCTTCGATGGCACGGTGGGCTTCTACAAGCACGTCTCCGAGGCGTGCGGCGGCGAGATGCGCTTCGGCGTCTTCGTCCCGCCGCAGGCGCGAGAGCGTCCGGTGCCGGTGCTCTACTACCTCGCCGGGCTCACCTGCACGGAGGAGACGTTCCTCATCAAGGGCGGCGCGCAGCGTGTCGCCGCGGAGCTGGGCCTCATGCTGGTGGCCCCGGACACGAGCCCGCGCGGCGCGGGGTATCCCGGTGAGGACGCCGCGTGGGACTTCGGCGTGGGCGCGGGCTTCTATCTGGATGCCACCCAGGCGCCCTGGTCCGGGCGCTACCGCATGGGGACGTACGTGACGCGGGAGCTGCCCGCGCTCATCGCCGCGCACTTCCCCGCGAAGGCCGGCCGCGAGGGCATCTTCGGTCACTCCATGGGCGGCCACGGCGCGCTGGTGAGCGCGCTGCGCGAACCGGAGCGCTACCGCTCCGTCTCGGCGTTCGCGCCCATCGCCGCGCCCATGCGCGTGCCGTGGGGGCAGAAGGCGTTCAAGGGCTACCTGGGCGAGGACACGACCTCCTGGCGCGCCTACGACGCCACCGAGCTGCTGCGCGGCAGCAAGAAGCGGCTTCCGCCCCTGCTGGTGGACCAGGGCACGGCGGACAAGTTCCTCCAGGAGCAGCTGCGCCCAGAGCTGCTGCGCGAGGCCTGTGACGCCGTGGGCCAGCCGCTCACCCTGCGCGTCCACGAGGGCTACGACCACGGCTACTACTTCGTCTCCACGTTCATGGAGGACCACCTGCGCCACCACGCCGCGCTGTTGAACACCTGACGCGCGGCGCCCACTGGAGACGGGGGCCGCCCCGGTTCCTCGGAGTCCCCGGTGACACAACGGGGACTCCGGGGTGTTCCCTTCCCACGCCGCGACTCGCGGCGGCTCATGTCGGGAGAGCGGAACATGCGGATGTGGACACACGGGACCCAGGCGGGCCTCGCGTTGCTCGTGGCGGGTCTATCGACCGGGTGCGTCGACCTCTACCTCGAGGGCAGCGGGCGGTTCATCGAGGAGGAGCGCCCCACGGCCCCTTTCGAGCGCCTCGAGGTCGAGGACCACATCCAGGTCCACATCGTGGTGGACCCGGCCCAGGCGCCCCGGCTGCGCGTCGTCGGCGACGACAACCTCGTGGAGCGGTTGCGCACGGACTTCGAGCGGGACGGTGACGCCGACACCCTGCGGGTGTACTTCCCCGGCTCCGCGCTGAGGGGTTGGGAGTCGGAGAACCCGCTGCGCGTGGACATCGTCACCCCGCGGATGCGGGGGGTGTCGTGCTCGGGCGGCTCCCGGGTGGACGTCGCGGGCGAGTTCGAGGCCGAGCGCTTCCGGCTGTCCGCCAGCGGCGGGTGCCAGTCCTGGCTGAGAGACTTCGTGGCCGCCGCCCAGGTGGACGTGTCGCTCAGCGGGGGCGCGGAGGCCATCATGGAGGGAACGGTCGAGCGGGCCACCGCCAGCCTCTCGGGCGACAGCGCGTTGAAGGCGCGGGACCTCCAGGCGAGGGAGGCCGCGCTGGAGTCCAGCGGTGGGAGCACCGCCGTCATCGGCGTGAACCAGACGCTCCGGGTGAGCGCCTCGGGCGGCAGCCACATCCGGGTGCTCGGCAGGCCCCGGGTGCTCGAGGAGTCGCTCTCGGGCGGCTCGACGCTGGTCCTCGAGTAGCCTTTCGCGCGCTGGCGCACGCCGCCCCGTCACCGGCCTTTGACGGACGATCCGCCCAGGCATAGGGTGGGAGATCCGCGTGCGGCCAGGGAGACGGTCTCCCCGGGGTTCCACGCGGAAGTGGCGGGCCCCTCGATGACCGGCGAACTCCCAGCTTCGACCCACTCCGGCACGGGGCGCCTCAACCGCCCCCGGCGACTGGCGGTCGAGGCACTGGGGTGTGGATTGCTGGTGGTGGCCCTCGAGGGCGCCCACCACGGCGCCGAGCACCTGGGCGTCGGCCCCACCGACAATCGGCTCTTCATGTCCCTGGCGGCGGGCGCGGTGCTCGCCTGCATCATGCTGGTGCTCCAGCCGCTGTCGGGCGCCCACTTCAACCCCGCCCTCACCTTCGCGGACGCGCTCGAGGATGGCACGCCCTGGCGGGATGTCCCGCGCGTCGTGATTGCCCAGCTCCTCGGAGGGCTGGCCGGGCGCCTCGTCGCCCACCTGATGTGCGGGGAGCCGCTGCTCATCGCCGCGCAGGCGCCGTCGGCCAGCTCCGCCCGCTTCCTCACCGAGCTCGTCTCGACCTTCGGCCTGCTCGTCGTGGTGCGCGGGTGCGTGCGCAGCCGCCCCTCGGCCACGCCGCTCGTCCTGGCGGGCTATGTCGCGGCCACCGTGTGGTTCACCGACTCACGCTCGCTGGCCAACCCCGCCCTCATCCTCGCGCGCGCGGCGAGCACGCACGCCAGCGCGCTCCACCCGCTCGACGTCGAATCCATCATCGCCGCGCAGCTCCTCGGCGCCGCGCTCGCCGTGTGTCTCTTCCGCTGGCTGCTGCCCCCCGCGACGAAGCCCGCGCCTCGCGCCTGGACGGTCATCTTCCAGAGTCCGCGAGAGGCCGTCGCGCGGCTGGCCGTCTCCGTCTTCAACGGCCTCGCGTCACCAGAGCGGGCACGCGCCCGCGTGGACCTGCCCGGGACGCCCCCCACGGCGGACGTGCTGCCTCCCCTGGTCGTCCACCTGGTCCTGACGGGCGAGCCGCGACCCGATGCGCGCGCGGGCGGCGTGACGTGGGAGCTGGGGCTGTCGTCGCTCGATGCGCCCGACGCGGAGCACCGCCTCCGCGCGGCGCTGCGAGAGCCCATCCAGCGCCTGCTGCGCGAGCGAGGTTGGTCCCGGCTCTACGCGGTGGACGAGCCCGCTCACGACGCCCCGCGACACACCACCTGAACCCACGCCACGAAAGAAGGTCTCGCACTTGGAAGGGATTCCTCCAGCCATCACCTGGCCGCCGCTGCAAACCTTGATGCGCCTGACGCTCGCCCTGGCCGTGGGCCTGTTCGTGGGGCTGGAGCGCGAGTGGCGCGGCAAGGAGGCGGGCCTGAGGACCTTCGGGTTCGCGTCCCTGTTGGGAGCCATGGGTGGACTGCTGGGCCCGCCGTTCGCCATCACCGCGGTGGCGCTGCTCGGCGTGCTGGTGGGGTTCCTCAACTGGCAGTCGCTGCGCGCCAACCAGGGCGCGGAGCTCACGACGTCGGCCGCGCTGCTGGTGACGGGCTTCACCGGCGTGTTGTGTGGCCTGGGGCACGTGGTGACGCCCGCCGCCGTGGCCGTCACCAGCGCGGGGCTGCTCACGTGGAAGGAGCGGCTCGCGGGCTTCAGCCACTCCATCACCGCCGAGGAGCTGCGCTCGGCCATCCTGCTCGCCATCCTCGCCTTCGCCATCTACCCGGTGTTGCCGACCGACCCCGTGGACCCGTGGGGCCTCATCGCGCCGCGCGCGGCCTGGGTGACGGTCATCCTCATCGCGGCGATGGGGTTCGTGAACTACCTGCTGCTCAAGCTCTTCGGGACACGCGGCGTGGAGGTGACGGGGTTCCTGGGCGGGCTCGTCAACAGCACCGTCACCGTGACGGAGCTGTCCAACCGGGTGAAGGAGACGGAGGGGCAGCTCCAGGAGGTGGCCTATCGCGGGGTGATGCTGGCCACCGCGGCCATGGCGCTGCGCAACGCGGTGCTGCTGGGCCTGCTGTCCTACCGCGCGCTGGTGAACTCGGCGGTGCCCCTGGCGCTCATCCTGCTGTCGAGCACGGGGCTCGCCCTGGTGCGCTCACGGCGCCCCGCGCCGGAAGCGGGCGACGCGCCCTCACTGCCCCTGGAGAGCCCGTTCTCGCTCACGTCCGCGCTCAAGTTCGGCGCCTTCCTCCTGCTGTTCCAGGTGGTGGGCACCGTCGGCCAGAGCCTGCTGGGCCATGCGGGCTTCTATGCGGTGAGCGCGCTCGGAGGTCTCGTGTCGAGCGCGTCGGCGGTGGCCTCCGCGGCGTCGCTGAGCTCCCACGGCTTGCTGTCGGCCACGACCGCGGGCGTGGGCGCGATCATCGCGTCGCTCGCGAGCGCCGGCGTCAACTTCGTGCTGGTGGCGCGTATCTCGGGGCAGCGGCCACTGACGGTGAGGCTCGGCTGGGCGCTGGGCGCGGTGTTCGTGCTGGGGCTCGCGGGCGCGTTCGTCCAGACCCGGCTGGAAGGGCTCCTGGTCCACTGACGCGGAGCCCGACGCGGGCGCCGGGGACGCTACCGGCGCTTGCGCGAAGAACCGCCGACGAGCACGAGCAACACGCCACCGGCGAGCGCGGCGCCCCCACCCGCGAGGTACAGGGTGGTGCGTTCGGTGTACTTGCCGGTGAGGGCATGCGTGGCCTTCTCGGCGAGGGAATCCCGCGCGTTCAGGCCGGTCCACAGCACCACGCCTCCCGCGACGGCGAGCATCACTCCCACGAGCCGGATGAGTCCCACGGTGTCTCCTCGAAAGGGATGGGCCGCGTTATAGCCCCGCGAGGAACACCGCGGCCAACAACTCGGCTCGCGCCGCCCGGCAGCTGAAACCGAGGTCGAGCAGAGGCGCGTCGGGCTGGAGTTGCCCTCCGCCTCTGCCCGAGGGCGTCAACGCTTCGCGCCCTTGCCTCGGGTCTTGGCCCCCGCCTTCGTCCCCTTCTTCGACGGGGCACCAGCGACCTTCTTGGTGGACTTCGGCTTCGAGACCACGGCGGTGCTGGCCTTCGCCTTCGCTACCTTTGCGGCGGCCTTCACCTTCGCGGGCTTCGACGGCGCGGCCCTCGCCTTCCCGGGCTTCGCCTTGGGCTTGGACGCCTTGCGCGCGGGGGCCTTCTTCGCGGCCCCCTTCTTCGTGGAGGAACGCGCCCCGGTCGCGGACGCCTTGGCCCCCTTCGTCGGAGCCGCCGCCTTCATGCCCCGCTTCTTCCGCGTCGTGGCTCGAGACGCGCTCTCACCACCCAAAACCCCGGTCGAAGGCTCCTCGCGACTCGCCACTCCGCCCTGTACGACGGCCCGCTCGGGCGGGGACTCCCCGCCAGGCCTCACGTCGACCGTCGCCTTCTCGGTCGAAGGCACCGCTTCGGAAGGCGGGGCGCTGGTCCGCGGAGACGTGGAACCGAGCAGGGGCGCCTCGACGGCCGGGGCATTCCGCGGTGGCTCCGACGGAATCGACGGCTGCCAGGGCACGCGCCCCTCGAAGTCCGGTGCGTCCTCTCTCGGCGTGGGGGGCACGAAACGGGCGGAGGGCGGCGCCGGACGCTGAGTCTGTCGAGCGTCCTTGCCCCCATGCCGCTGCTGCGCGCCCTTCCCTTCCTTGCGCCCATGATGCGGCTTGCCCTGCGCCGCCAGCGCGCGCAGCCGATCGAATCCAGGGTGCGGCGACGACGCGCCCTCCTCGACACCGTGAGCCGTCGGAGCCACCCACGGAGCCTGCTCGTCGCCCCCTCGCGGCCCGACTGTCGTCGCGGGCCGTGGCGTCTCGGGCACCACCTCGCCCACGACCGCCTCGGAGCGCGGAGGCTCGGGGCGGAAGAACTTCCGTGGCTTCGAGCCATGCGCCTGCGCGGACGAGGAGCGTTGCGGCTCCCGCGACGCAGAGGCCTCTTCCTTCCAGGAACGCCGGGACGCGTTCTCCACCCGCGTGGGCGCGGACTCCTCGCGTCGCCCATCGCGCACGAAGCGACCTCGAGGCTGACCATGCGCCCCGGCGTCCGGCGAGCGCCGCGCCTCCGGCTGCTCCGCCCGGCGCTGCTCCCGCTCCCACTTCCCGGGCCTGCCCGCGCGCTGACGGCCGTGCGGCACGGCCTGCTCCCGCCACTCGTGGCGACGTCCCCGCTGCGCGCCCTCCGCCCGCGCCAGCGGCGCCTCGCCCTCGAACTGGAGCGCCTCGAAGTCGATCTTCCGCGCCGTCGCGTTCACCGACGTCAGCCGCACGCGCAGCTTCTGCCCCACGCGCACACGGCGCCCATTCGGATAGACGAGCGAGTGCGTCTGCTTGTCCAGCTTCGAGCCGGGCCCCAGCGTCTCCGCCTTCACCAGCCCCTCGACGTGCTCCACGTCCAGCTCGACGAAGAAGCCGAAGTCGGTGATGGCCGCCACCGTGGCCGCGAACTCCTCGCCCACGCGGTCCTTCATCATCAGCGCCGCGTAGAACGAGACCACCTCGCGCTCGACCTGCATCGCCGCGCGCTCGCGGTCCGAGCACTGCACGGCCATGTCCTCGAGCGCTTCCTCCTCGCGCTCCAGCATCGCCTGCGTGGGCTTGCGCCCCTTGCGAGCCCAGTGCGCCTTCAGCAGCCGGTGCACCAGCAGGTCCGGATAGCGACGGATGGGCGAGGTGAAGTGCAGGTAGTACTCCGCCGCGAGCCCGTAGTGCCCCACCTGCGTCGACGTGTACACGGCCTGCATCATCGAACGCAGCAGGAGCTGGTTCAGGGCCCGCTGCTCCGGGTGCCCGGAGAGCTGGCTGATGAAGGCGTCCAGCTCCTTCGACGACACACCGTCCTCGAAGCGCAGCTTGAACCCGTAGGCCTCCGCCAGCGCGGCGAACGTCGCCAGCTTCTCCGGGTCCGGCTCGCCGTGGAACCGGTACACGGTGGGCAGGCCCTCGTCCTGGAAGAAGCGCGCCACCGCCTCGTTGGCGGCGAGCATGCACTCCTCGATGAGCCGGTGGCTGTCCTTGCGCTCGCGCTTGTCCATGCGCTGCGGCAGGCCGTCCTTGCCCAGCACCACCTTGTGCTCGGGGAGGTCGAAGTCGATGGCGCCCCGCTCCTTGCGCATCTTCATCAGCGCGCGAGCCAGCGCCATGAGTCGCTCGAAGTGCGCCTTGAAGGCGTTGCGGTGCGGGACGTCCTTGCCGTCGAGGACGTCCTGGACCTCGTTGTACGTGCAGCGCGCGGCGCTGCGCATCACCGCCGGGTAGAGCGTGTACGAGCGGCGCTGGCCCTGGCGGTCGAACGTCATGTCCGCCACCATGCACAGCCGGTCCTCGTCCGGTCGCAGCGAGCAGATGCCGTTGCTCAGGCGCTCCGGGAGCATGGGCAGCACGCGGTCCGGCAGGTACACGGACGTCGCGCGCCGCAGGGCCTCCGCGTCCAGCGCGCTGCGCTCGCGCACATAGTGCGTCACGTCCGCGATGGCCACCACCAGCCGCCACCCGTCCGCGTGGTCCTCGACGTACACCGCGTCGTCGAAGTCGCGCGCATCCTCACCGTCGATGGTGACGAGCTGCATCGCGCGCAGGTCGCGGCGCTCCTCGCCCCGGGCCTCTTCCTCCGTGACAGTGACGGCGTAGCGGTCCGCCTCGTCCATCACCTCGGGAGGGAACTCGTCGGAGAAGCCCTGGGAGAAGGCGATGCCGAGCACCTCGGCGCTCGGCGTCCCGGGCTTGCCGAGCGACCCCGCCACCTCGCCGTAGAGGTCGCGCCCCGGGTCCAGCAGCTTCGAGCCCACGCCCAGGCGCACCTTCACCAGGTCGCCGTCCTGCGCCATCTGCGTGAAGGGGACGCGGATGGGGCCCGGCAGGCTCGTGTCCGTGGGCACCACCAGCGCGTACCGGCCCTGCTCGGCATAGACGCCCACGGCCAGCTCGCGGCGGCGATCCACCACGCGAAGCAACCGCCCCTCGTACCGCCCGGGACGGCCCGCCACCGCCACCACCACGCGGTCGTTGTCGAGCGCGCGCTGGGCCTCGCCCGGAGGCAGGAAGATGTTCTCCCCCTCCCCGGACACCGGGTGGACGAAGCCGAACCCGTCGCGGTGGACATGGAGGATGCCCTCCACCGTTTCGGCGGAGGACTCGTCGAAGAAGCGATTGCGGCCGGAGTGCCGCCGCCCGTCGTGCCGGAAGTCCCGCGTCGGGCGGGCCTCCTGCCCCCGGAAGCCGTGACGCTCCGGACGCGAGGCGCCGCGCTCGAAGCCATGCTCGCGGGCCGGGCCACCCCGGGGGCCTCGCCGCTCCGGACGGGCGGGGCCGCGCTCGAAGCCGTGCTCCCGGGCCGGGCCACCACGCGGGCCGCCCCCCGGCTGACGCGGTCGCTCGAGGCGCTCGCCTTCGTGCGCGGGGCGCCCGGGCCGGGGACCGGCCACGTCCTCACGGCGGGGACGCGCGCGGAGGAAGCGCTTGCCTTCCTTGATGATGGAGCCCTGACGCACCAGCTCGCGCAGCGTGCGCTTGAGGTCGGTCTGCTGTCCGGGGTGCAAGCCAGCCAGCCGCAGGAGCTCCTTGATGCCCAGCGGGTGGTCGGCGTCGACGAGAATCTGCTGAAGAAGGTCGGGAGAGATGCTCACGATGAGGGTGCGGCTCGGCCGCTACGGGAACCGGTAAGCCCGAAGCAGCCGGGCGGGAACCCCCCGGCGACCGACCGTTGCCTGGAGCCTTCTCCAGGCAGCGGATTTCAGGGCTTGACCGTGACGTTGATCTTGAAGGAGCGGTCCACCAGGCCCGGCGCGAGCGCCTTGGCCAGGAAGAACTCCACCTCGAAGGACCCCGGGTTACGGGGCGTGAAGAAGAACTCGCGGGTCGCGGGCCCCCCATTGGGACCCTGCTCGAAGTTGGCCTCGCGCAGCCCCACGCGCTTGGCCACCGTGGGCTCGATGGCCCACGTGAAGCCAGGCTGCTCCGGCAGACGCACCGTGAGGCCATGGTTGAGCTTCACGTCCACCGAGGTCTGGACCTCGCCCTCGATATGGACCAGCTCCATCTCGTCGCGCGACACCGCCCGGGTCTCGGACGGACGCGGCTCGACGTTCTCCGCGCTGATGCGACCGCCCCAGCCGGACGTCTTGTCCACCACGCCCATGACCTGGAGCGTGTGCCCCACGTGCTTGCGCAGGCCCTTGGCCGCCGCCTTGCCCTCGATGAGGAACGACACCTGCTGGCGCGTGCCGCCGTTGGAGACCACGAGCACGAACTCCTCGCCCGTCATCTCCAGGTTGCCGCGCACCGCCGCGAAGCCCTTGATGCCCGCGCCCATGCCAGCCGCCGTCACCATGGAGACCTCGCCGGGAGACAGGTAGCGCAGCCGGGGCTCCGTATCCGCCGGGGGCGCCTCGACGACCTCCGCCTCCGGCTTCTTCGCCGAATATTTGCGCACGTCCACCACGCCACCGTGGTTGGACGTCTTGCGGATCATCCCGCTGACGGAGACCTTGTGGTTCACGTAGGCCGGCAGCACTTCCTGATCCGGCCCCTGGAGGAGGAAGGTCAGCTCGCGCTTGTCGCGCCCGACCACCACCAGGTTGGGCATCTCGTTGATGACCACCAGCCGGCCCTTGAGGCTGCCCTCGCCCATCACGCCACGGCCCTCGCCGGCGGTGAGCAGCTGCTCCATCTCGCGCTTGGTGAGCGGCTCGCCCGGAGGCGGCAGCTTCGTGGCGCGCGGACGCGGCTTCTCGACGGCGGGGATGACGACGGCGGCGGCCTTGGAGGCCCCCTTGGCGCCAGCGGCCTTCCCGGTGGTGGCCGCGGCCTTCGTCGCGGGCTTCTCCGGAGCGGCCTTGGCCGTCTTCGCCGCGGGAGCGGGCTTGGCGGCGGACTTCTTCGTCGCGGCGACCTTCTCCTTGGCCTCCTTGACGGCGGGCTTCTCCGCCACCTCCGCCACGGCCTTCTTCACGGCGGCCTTGGCGGCCTTCACGGTGTCAGCGGCGCTCTTCGCGACCTTCGTCGCCGACGTGGCTACCCGTTTGGAGGCGTTCTTGATGAGATCCAGCCGGGCGGTCGTATCCTTCTTCGCGGCGGGCTTCGCGCCAGACTTACCAGCGGGAGTCGCCTTCTTCGCCCCGGACTTGGGCTTGGCCATCGACGCCGTCTCCTTGAGAGTTCCCGTGAAGTTTCAACGGGTTGAAGGGCCACCCCCGGTAGGGTGGGCGAGCCTCGCGATGACTCGTGCTTGTAACGATGATCAGCAGGGCTGTCAAACTAACACTTGATTTTCTCTCGGACTTTGCTTGGGAACGGGGTGGGGATTCCGCTCATGATCGATGCCGCCACGCTGTTGCCGGAGGACGAGGCCCGCGCCCGGGTGCTGGCCCTCGCCTCGCCCCTGCCCGCGGAGTGGGTGGCGCTCGACGAGGGTCTGGGCCGCGCGCTCGCCGAGGATGTCATCGCCCAGCGCACCCTGCCCCCCTGGGACAACTCCGCCATGGACGGCTACGCGGTGCGCGCCGCCGACCTCTCGGGGCCCCTGCCCGCGCGGATGCTCGTCCTCGAGACCATCTACGCTGGCGCCGCGCCGCGTCAGACGCTGCGGCCGCGCACCTGCTCGCGGATCATGACCGGGGCGCCGCTGCCCGCCGGAGCGGACGCGGTGGTGATGCGCGAGCGGGCGCGACCGGTGCCGGATGGCGGGGTGGATCAAGTCGACCTGCTGGAGGCCGTGGAGGCCGGCCAGTTCGTGCGGCCCCGGGGCGAGGACGCGCGCCAGGGCGAGGTGCTGCTGGCGCGGGGCACGCCGTTGGGCATCCCCGAGCTGGGGCTGTTGTGGGCCCAGGGCCGGACATCCGCGACGGTGCCGCGACGGCCCCGGGTGGCCATCCTCTCCACCGGCGACGAGCTGTGCCGCGTGGACGAGCCGCCCGACGGGCGCATCGTCGACACCAACGCCCCGTCGCTGGCGCTCGCGGTCCGGCGGGCCGGGGGGGTGCCGTCGCTGCTCGGCATCGCGCGGGACACGCGTGACGCCGTGGCGGAGGCGCTCGGCCGCGCGGAGGGCTTCGACGTGGTGCTCACCAGCGCGGGCGTCTCCGTGGGCGAGCGCGACTACGTGAAGGAGGTGCTCGCGGCCATCGGCGTGCAGCAGCACCTGTGGCGCGTGGCCATCAAGCCCGGCAAGCCGCTCGTGGTGGGCCAGCGCGCGTCCACCCTCTTCTTCGGCCTGCCCGGCAACCCCACCTCCTCGCTCGTCACCTTCGAGCTGTTCGTGCGACCCGCGCTGCGGCGGATGCTGGGGTTCTCGGACGTGACGCCGCCCCGGGTGGGCGGGCGGCTGGACGGGCGCCTGGCCAAGCCCCCGGGGCTCGCGCACTTCGTGCGGGTGACGGCCGCCTGGCGGGACGGCGGGCTCTGGGCCAGGCCCCTCGCCACCCAGACGTCGGGGGCGCTCAGGTCCGCGGCGGCGGCCACCCACCTGCTGCACTTCCCCCGCGAAGCCAGCAGCTTGGCTCATGGCGACCCCGTGGAGCTGCTTCCGCTGTCCTGGGGCGCCTGAGAAACAAGATTCCGCCCCCGGGCATCTACGGGTTCGTACGAGGGCGGCGTCGCTGGTGAGTCCGCCTTGACTTGCGACGATGGGGGCTCCAAAGAGGAGCTTCCCTCTGGAGAATACGGAACCATGTCGGACACACGCGCACCCCAGGTCCTTCCGACCCGCAAGCCCACTCAGCACCTGGAGCGGTTCTCGGAGGCGGACATCCCCACGGGGCGCGGCCCGTTGCGGACCATCGTCTTCCGGGACAAGCGCAACGGCCGGGAGCACGTGGCGCTGGTGGTGGGGACCGTGACGGGCGTCGAGGGCGTGCCGGTGCGCATCCACTCCGAGTGTCTGACGAGCGAGGTCTTCGGCAGCCTCAAGTGCGACTGCCGCGCGCAGTTGGATCGCGCGCTGGACTTCATCTCCCAGCAGGGGCTGGGCGTCGTGCTCTACCTCCGCCAGGAGGGGCGGGGCATCGGCCTGGGGAACAAGATCAAGGCGTACGCGCTGCAGGCCAAGGGGCTGGACACCTACGAGGCGAACCGGCAGCTCGGCTTCGCGGACGACCTGCGCACGTACGACATCGCGGCGGAGATGCTGCGCTCGCTGGACGTACGCTCGGTGGACCTCATCACCAACAACCCGCTGAAGATCGCCGGCATGGTCGAGGAGGGCATCCCCGTCCTGCGTCGAATCCCTTCCCGGACCGAGCACAATCCGCATAACGTCGACTACTTGAGGACGAAGCGCGAGCGTACGGGACATCTGATTGAGCTCTTCGCCGAGGACGACGACACGGAAGCCCAGGCCGGCTGAGAAGCCTCCCCCGCGACGGCGCAACGCCGTGGCGAGAAACCGCGCGCGTGTGCCCTTCACGGTCCGCTTCTGGGGCGTGCGCGGCTCCATCCCCGCGCCCGGTCCACAGACGCGGCGCTACGGCGGCAACACCCCGTGCGTGGAGATCCGGTGCGGGGACGAGCTGCTCATCTTCGACCTGGGCTCTGGCGCGCGCTCACTGGGTGATTCGTTGCTCGCCGCGGGTGGCGAGCCGGTGCGCGGGAACATCTTCATCACGCACTACCATTACGACCACCTGCAGGGCCTGCCGTTCTTCGCGCCCATCTTCGTGCCCTCCACCGAGCTGACCATCAACGGTCCGGCGCGCAACGGGCGCACGACGCGGGAGATCCTCGGCGGGCAGATGGTGCCGCCCTACTTCCCCGTGACGGCGGAGGACACGTTCCGGGCGAAGCTGACGTACCGGGACCTCCCGGAGGGCGAGTCGCTCCAGATCGGCCCCGCGAAGGTGCGGTGGCTGGAGCTTCACCACCCGGGCGGCAATCTGGGCTACCGCGTGGAGTGCGGCGGGCGCTCGGTGGTGTACGCGACGGACGTGGAGCACGGCAGCGAGCTGGACTCGGGGCTGTTCGAGTTCTCCCGGGGCGCGGACCTGCTCATCTACGACTCCATGTACACGGAGGACGAGTACCACGGCCGCGCGGGCCCCGCCCGCACGGGCTGGGGCCACTCGACGTGGCAGGCGGCGGTGGCCGCGGCCAACGCCTCGAAGGTGAAGACGCTGGTGCTCTTCCACCACGACCCGGGACGCGATGACGCCTCCATGGACCGGCTGCTGCGCCAGGTGCGCAAGCACCGCCCGGAGGCCATCGCCGCCAAGGAGTCGATGGTCCTCGAGCCGTAGCCCCCGCGACTCAGGTCGTCTGGTTCGAGACGGTGCGCCGCACCGTCTCCTTCAGTCCCCGGAAGGGCAGCCGCTCCAGCGCGGTGGGGGCGTCCACCCACTCGAAGGCGTCGTGCTCCGGCCCCAGCCTCACGGAGGTGTCCGGAGGGGCCCGTACGCCGAAGCCATGTTCCTCGGCGAGCACGGGCGGCAACGTCTCGCCCACGGCGAAGGCGTGGCGATAGGCGAGGTCCACGACGGGCAACCGCAGCCCCGTCTCCTCCTCCAGCTCCCGCGCGGCGGCCTGGGCCGGTGACTCCCCCGCCTCCACCCGGCCGGTGAGGATCTGCCAGAAGCCGCCGCGCTCGGGGCGGCGACGCACGAGCAGCACCTGGGCCTCCGCGCCGTGGCCCCGCACCACGGCCACGCTCACGGTGCGCATGAGGGGCGCGGGCTCCGCGCGCTCGCTCTCGAACACGGAGCAGAAGGCGCGGGCGAGCGACTCCTCCACGTCGGCCACGGGGATGGCATGCCCGAGCTCGCGCTGCATGGAGGTGACGCCCGCCTCGCGGATGCCGCACGGGACGATGAGGCGGAAGTGCTCCATGCGCGTGTTCACGTTGAGCGCGAAGCCATGCGACGTGAGCCACCGCGAGATGTGGATGCCGATGGCGGCGATCTTCCGCGCGTCCGGCGCTCCCTCCTGGCCGATCCACACCCCCGGCCACTTGGGGATGGGCCCCGCGGTGATGCCCCACTCGGACAGGGTCCCCATGACGGAGCGCTCCACGTCGCGCACGTAGCGGCGCACGTCATGGCGCGAGTCGGGGAGCAGGAAGATGGGGTAGCCGACGATCTGCCCCGGCCCATGGTACGTGACGTCGCCGCCACGGTTGGTCTCGAAGAGCTCCACGCCCTCCTGGGTCAGGCGCTCATCGGACGCGGTGATGTTCTCGCGCTTCGCGCCGCGCCCGAGCGTCAGGACGGGAGGATGCTCGAGCAGGAGCAGCGCGTCCGTCGCGAGCCCCTTCCGACGCGCGTCTCCGAAGAGGCGCATGAGGTTGAGCCCGTCCTCGTACTCGACGCGGCCCAGACGGTAGACGGTGATGGTGTTCACGATGTTCCCTTTCGCCGGCCCTTGCGCGGAGCCGCGGGCTTCTTCGCCTCGGGCTCCAATCCCCACGTTCCCGCCGGAATCCTGTCGAGCAACGCGCGCAGCTCATGGCCCGCGCGCGGCGAGCGCGAAGCCTCCTTCGCGATGGCGGCCAGCGCGTCCTCGGAGAGGATGACCGCGGGGTCTCTCGACGCCAGCCGCGCGCGAGCAATCTCCATGGAGTCGGCGACGGAGGGCGCGGGCAGGGACACGAGCACCTGGACCCGCTCGAGGACTCCCGTGGGGATGCGCCCCTGGACGGCGTGGGAGAGCGCCTCGGTCGTGGGAAGGACGCAGGGCCCGGCGTCCCCCCGCAGCCGCACTCCACCGTGCTCACGCGCCTGTCCCCGAGCGCTCAACACCACGGCTGGGCGGACGTCCCGCCCCAGGAAGGCGCACAGCGCCGCGTGGTCTTCCGGGGACAGCCGGTCGGCGTCCTCCACGAGCAGCGGCGTGGTCGACGCCGTCTCGGAAAGAGAAGCCACGGACGCGCGGACGCCCCACCCTCGCCGCTGCCACTGACTGAACAACGTGCTCTTGCCGCACCCCTCGGGGCCCACCACGAGGAGACAGCGCGCACCGGCAAGGAGGCTTCGTTCGATCGAGGCCATCACCTCGGGTTGACCCACGAAGTCCAGGTCCGCCGCGCTCGTGACGGCGGAGCCCGGGTGGGTGGGCCTGGGGACCGGCTTCACGTCTCCCAGGAGGGACGCGGACTCGGTCAGACACGCCTTGCAGATGAACGCAGCGGCCGGGCCCGCCACCAGCGCGCCGACCTCCGCCTGGGGACGGCAGCAGAACGAGCACCAGGCCTCCACGGCGACATCGGCGCGCGTGGGGCCTCGCTCGATGATGCGCGGCTCACGCCTGCGCCGAGGAGCGGGCTCCTCGTCCCTCGGGTCGGGACGCCACGTCGACCGGACAGGGGGCGCGTCCATCGCGTCCTCCGCGAGGAACATCCCCTCCTCCGCGATGAGGCCCACGCCGCGCACGCCCCAGCCAACGCTCGCCGCTCCCTCGGCCGGAGCCCCAGCTTCGACGTCGTCCTCCGACACGCCAGCCCGAGGCTCCCCCGCCTCCTCCACTCCGACCATCGAAGACGAAGCCTTTGGCCCCGCGGACATGGCGCCTGCGTCCACACTCCCCAGCTGACGTGTCCCGGCCTCTGCCACGCCGACCATCGAGGATGGAGCCTGGGGCCCCGAGAATGCGACAGACGTGGGGCCTGCGTCCGCGCTCCCCGGCAGACGTGTCCCCGCCTCCGCCGCCCCTCCCGCCTGACGAATGTCCGCGTCCGACGGCGCCTCGACCATCGCGGCCACGCGGGCGAGCTGGGCCTCCAGTCGCTGGAGATCCTCCGCGACCTCCGTCTCCAGGACCCACGTCTCGTGCACGCGAGGGGGCTGGGCCTCCTCGCCCCGGGCCTCCACCGCGCGGAGCGCCTCGTCGATGAGCCGCTGCCTGCGCGCCAGCTCCGGCAGCGGGACCTCGTCGTCCGTCAACGCCTGGACCAGCCGCGAGTCCTCGTCCTGCTCGCCATCACCTCGCGCGAGCAGCGTCTCCGGCATCCACTCGAGGCGCTGCACCTCCTCGATGATGTCCAGGCGGCTCCCGTCGAGCCTGCGGGCATGGCGCAGCAGTTGGAGCGCTCGCGGCGCGTTCCCCGCCTTGCGGTACGCCTCGGCCGCTCTCTGGAGGCACTCCACCGCGCGGGGCACGTCGCCCTGGAGCTCGGCGGTCTGCGCGGCGCGGATCAGCTCGCGAGGATTCTCAGCCATACGGATAGAGCCTAACCCCGCCGGACGCCCCCTGCCTGGACTCCTCACCCACGCCGGGCATCGCGAGCGTTTCCCAGGCCGCCGACGTCCACCCACCGGCCCACCAGGCGCTGCCTCGGACGGGATGGGGGCCGACGCCAGGGCCCTCGAACGACACCGGCCCGGACGGATGCGCGCCGAGCGCCTCCTCCCGGGCCGGGAACGAAACCGCCACCGCGCCGCCTCACGCCATGGCGAGGAACAGCAGGTCCGGCTTCTCCAGATACTTGATGACCTCGTAGACGAAGTCCGCCGCCACGGAGCCGTCGATGACGCGGTGGTCGCAGGAGAGCGACAGGTTCATCATGTCGCGGATGACGATCTGATCGTCCTTCACCGCCGGGCGCTTCTTCATCTTGTGCACGCCCATGATGCCCACCTCGGGGTGGTTGATGATGGGCGTGGCGAACAGGCCACCGCTCTGTCCCAGCGAGGTGATGGTGAAGGTGCCGCCCGTCAGCTCCTCCATCTTCAGCTTTCGCTCGCGCGCCGCGGCGCCCAACCGGGCCGTCTCCCGCGCCAGCTCCGCCAGCGTGAGTCGATCCGCGTCCTTCACCACCGCCACGGTGAGCCCGTCCGGCGTGGCCACCGCCATGCCGATGTTGTACTCGCCGCGCACCACCAGCTCCTGCGCCGCCTCGTCGAAGTTCGCGTTCAGGTGGGGGAACTTCTTCAGCGCCGCGATGGTGGCCTTGATGATGAACGGCAGGTAGTTGAGCTTGGTGCCGTCACCCGCCGCCGCGAGCTGGGCGTTGAGGCGCGCGCGCAGCGCCACCAGCTCCGTCGCGTCCACCTCCTCCACGAACGCGAAGTGCGGCATGGTGAACTTCGAGCGCACCATCTTCTCGGCGATCTTCTTGCGCAGCCCCCGCAGCGGAATCCGCTCGTCCGCCCGCCCCGCCGACACGGCCGGAGCCGCCGGACGCGCCTGGGCCGGCGCCTGCGCGGACACCACGTTGCGCTGCGAGCCACCCTCCAGCGCCGCCACCACGTCCGCCTTCGTCACCCGCCCCTGCGGGCCGCTGCCCGCGATGGTCGCCAGGTCCAGCCCGTGCTCGCGCGCCATGCGCCGGGTCACCGGCGTCGCCAGGACCTTCGTCGCGGGGACGGCAGCGGCGGCCGCCGCTGGAGCCTGGGCGGCGGCTGCGGGAGCCGCCGCCGGAGCGGGAGCCGCCGGAGCACCATGCCCCGCGGGCTGCGCGGGCGCCGCGCCCTCGATGTCCAGGGTGACGAGGAGCTGGTGCACCTTCGCCATGTCCCCTTCCTTGCCGTGCGTCTTCAGCACGCGGCCGGCCTTCGGGCTAGGGACGGTGACCGTGGCCTTGTCCGTCATCACCTCGGCGAGCACCTGGTCTTCCTTGACGACGTCACCTTCCTTGACGTGCCACTTGACCAGCTCGCCCTCCATCACGCCTTCACCGAGGTCGGGGAGCTTGAATTCGAACGTTGCCATGGGGTGGTCTTTCCGAGGGGAACGGGGGTTGCGTCAAGCCACGAATCGAGGCGATTCGTCTCAGCCAAGGCGCTCGAGGCGCTCGCGCTCCATCAGGCCCTTCATGAAGAACTCGGCGGCGCGGTAGCTGGAGCGAACCAGCGGGCCCGCGGCCACATAGAGGAAGCCGTAGGACTCGGCCAGCTTCTTGTAGTCCTCGAACTGCGCCGGCGTGACGAAGCGCTCCACGCGCAGGTGGTACTGGGACGGCTGGAGATACTGCCCCAGCGTCAGCACGTCCACGCCCACCTCGCGCAGGTCCTTGAACGCCTGCTCCAGCTCCGCGTCCGTCTCGCCCAGGCCCACCATGATGGAGGTCTTGGTGTACAGGCCCTCGGGGCGGTTCTTGAGGTACTCCAGCACGCGCAGGGACTGGCCGTAGCGGGCGCGGCGGTCGCGCACGGTGGGCGTCAGCCGCTCCACCGTCTCCACGTTGTGGGCGACTACGTGGGGCTTCGCCTCCGCCACGGTGGCCAGGTCCTTCTCCACGCCCTTGAAGTCGGGGATGAGCACCTCGACGATGGTGCGCGGGCTCTCCCTGCGCAGCTCGCGGATGGCCGAGGCGAAGTGGCTGGCGCCACCGTCCGGCCGGTCATCCCGGTTCACGGACGTCACGACGATGTACTCCAGGTCCATCTCCTTGACGGCCTGGGCCAGGTGGATGGGCTCCATCGGATCCAACGGCGGCGGAGCGCCCACCTTCACGTGGCAGAAGCGGCACGCGCGCGTGCAGACCTCGCCCATCAGCATCACCGTCGCCGTGCCACCACCCCAGCACTCGGCGATGTTCGGGCAGCGGGCCTCCTCGCACACGGTGGCCAGCTTCGTGCGCTTCACGATGGCCTTGACCCGCTCGTACCCCTCGCCGTGAGGCAGACGCACCTTCAGCCATTCCGGCTTGCGGGTGGACTCTGTCACCTGGGGGAGCGGAAACCTGTCAGGAGTCGCCATGGGTCGCGGGCCTTCTATGGTTTGGGCGGAAGACGTTCAAGCGGGAAGCCTCTAACGCGAGGCGTCAGTACCCGCAGGGCCTTCGCGCAGGTTGTTACCGTACTAATGCCCCCGCTGCGACCGGGCAGCCCGGGAGGGCGGGCACGGCGCGGGTCGGATGGCCAGCCTCTGGGCATGGCCACCGTCCACCTGGGCACCAGCGGCTACGTCTACCGGGACTGGAAGGGGCGCTTCTATCCCTCCGACCTGCCGGCCCGCCGCTGGCTCTCCTGGTATGCGCGCGTCTTCACCACCGTCGAGCTGAACGCCACGTTCTACCGCCTGCCCACGCCGGACGCCGTGGACCGCTGGCGGGCGGAGGTCCCCGGGGGCTTCCGCTTCGCGTGCAAGGGCAGCCGCTTCCTCACGCACCTCAAGCGCCTCACCGACGTCGACGAGGGGCTGGAGCGCTTCTATGCCCCGGTGCTGCGGCTGGGCCGCAAGCTCGGCCCCGTCCTCTGGCAACTGCCGCCCTTCCTGCGGCGGCCGGACCCGGAGCGGCTGGACCGCTTCCTCGCCCACCAGCCCCGGAGCATCCGCCAGGTCGTCGAGTTCCGCGACGTCGCCTGGTACCACCCGGAGGTCCTCGCCGTCCTCGACGCCCATCGCGCGGCGGTGTGCGAACACGACCTGCTCCCCGTGCCTCCGCCCCGTCCCACCGGAGGGCTGCGCTACCTGCGCTTCCACGGGACGACGGGCCGGTACTCGGGACGCTACGGCCGGGCGGCCCTGGTCCGCGTGGCGAGGGGCTTGAAGACCTGGCGCGAGCACGGCCACACGGCGTGGGTGTTCTTCAACAACGACCTGGGCGGGCACGCGCTCCTGGACGCGCTCGACCTGTCGGAGCTGCTGGGCCTGCCCGCGCGGGCCCCTTTGGACATGGAAAGGCCGTCCGCGGAGGAGCGCTCCGGGACGGCCCGCCGGCCCCGCTCGCGGGGGGCCGCCACGTCACGCCACGCCTAGAAGTGGCGCGGGTGGCCCAGGGTGGCCTCGGCGCCCTCGTGGACGATCTCCGAGAGCGTCGGGTGGGCGTGGATGGTGCCCGCCAGCTCCTCGGTGGTGATCTCCAGCTTCAGCGCGACGCAGGCCTCGGCCAGCAGCTCCGTGGCGTGCGGACCGATGATGTGGATGCCCAGCACCTCGTCGTACTTCTTGTCCGAGACGATCTTGATGAGGCCGGTCGACTCGTTGGTGATGGCGGACTTCGTCACCGCGCCGAAGGGGGCGTTGCCGATCTTGACGTCGTAGCCACGCTCCTTGGCCTTCTTCTCCGTCAGGCCCACCGAGGCGACCTCGGGGTAGCAGTACGTCGCCGACGGGGTCAGGTCGTAGTTGATGGGCTGCGGGTTCTTCCCGGCGATGTGCTCCACCGCGACCACGCACTCCGCGCTCGCCATGTGGGCCAGCATCGGCGTGGGGATGACGTCACCCACCGCGTAGACGTTGGGCTCGCCGGTGCGCAGCATGGAGTCGACCTTGATGTAGCCGCGCTCGGTCTTGATGCTGGTCTTGTCCAGGCCCACGTCCTCGGTGACGGGCGCGCGGCCCACCGCGGACAGGAGGATCTCCGCCTCGAGCGTCTTCGTCTCGTTGCCCACCTTCATGGTGACGCGCACGCCGTCGGCCGTGTGCTCCACCTTCTCCACGGCCGAGCCCGTGTGGACGTCGATGCCGCGCCGGCGGAACAGCTTCTCCAGCTCCTTGGAGATGTCCGCGTCCTCGATGGGCAGCAGCGCGGGCATGTACTCCACGATGGCCGTCTTGCTGCCCACGTGGTTGAAGATGGAGGCGAACTCGCAGCCCACCGCGCCGGCGCCCAGGACGATGATGCTCTTGGGGATGCGGTCGATCTGCAGGATGGAGTCGCTGTTGAGCACCCGCTTGTGGTCCACGGGGACGTTGGGCAGCGACTTGGGCACGGAGCCGGTGGCGATGATGATGTTCTTCGCCTCCAGCACCTGCTTGGAGCCGTCCTCGGCGGTGACCTCCACCTTGCCCTTGCCGGCGATGCGGCCGTGGCCCTTGACCACCGTCACCTTGTTCTTCTTCATCAGGAAGTCGATGCCGTTGGCACCCTTCGTGACGACCTTGTCCTTGTGCTTCATCGCGTTGGGCCAGTTGATGTTCGAGCCCGTCACGTCGATGCCGAAGTCGGACGCCTCGCGGACGTGGTGGAACAGCTCCGCGGTCCACAGCAGGGACTTGGTGGGGATGCACCCGCGGTGGAGGCAGGTACCGCCCAGACGCTTGTCCTTCTCGATGATGGCCGTCTTCAGCCCGAGCTGCCCCGCGCGGATGGCACCCACGTAGCCGCCAGGGCCCGAACCGATGATCACCACGTCGAACGTCTCAGCCACGCACGCCTCCGTCATTATTTGCGGATGGAACCCGGTGGGGCTGATAACCCCCGCTCCCGGTTGGAATCAAGGAGATTGCTCGTGCGCCGTTTCCCGCTCAGGACCCTCCTGCTGATGCTCGTGGCGCTCATCGCCTTCGGCCGCCTGTGGTGTGTGACGCACCAGGCTGAGGCCCCCGCCCGACAGCAGGCCGCCGGCCCGAGCGTCCCCCCGCCCCCCCCCGCCACCCCCACCCAGAGCGCCGACTGCCGCGCCCTGGAGAAGGCCCTGGGCGACACCATGCGGGCTCCCGAGGACTCCCGCGTCCTGGAGCAGACCCGGAAACACCTGGAGGCCTGCCAGGAGCCTCCCGCGAGGGCCTGCGAGCTGGGCCTGCCGCTCGCCGCCCGCGCCCCGCTCGGGGAGGGTGGACAGGCGTCCCCGGCGAGGCGGCTGTTCGGCGGCCTCTGCGAGCGCTGCCCTCCCGCCCTCAACCCCTGCGCCCAGAGCGTGGGCCGCGCCCTCCTGGACGCCGCCGTGGGCCGCCCCCTCGACCTGACCGAGCTGCGCTGGAACCTCGACCATGCCGGAAAGGGCCTGCCGGTGAGTTGCGATTCGGTGACACGGCTGGGGCTCGCCCCGGCGGCCGAGGCGGACGTCGACTATCCCGCCGGCGTCCGCGAGCTCGTGGCCGCCCTCATCCCGCGCTGCGCCCAGGCGGGCCTCGTCCCGGAGGCCGTGCTGCGCGCCGCCGTCGTGAACCAGGGGCCGGCGCTGTCCGGACTCGCCCCGCCCGCCCCGGCCACGACCGCCGACGCCCCGGTGAAGCCGGAGCGGCTCACGGGCGCGCCGCTGGCGACGGCCGCCTTCGATGGCGACGTGAAGACGCGGGTGCCCGTGGGCGCCGAACCCCGGAGCAAGCGGTGGGACGCGGACGGCGCGCTGCGCGCGGGCTTCTCGCCAGCGCTCACGCGACTCTCCTCCGTGCGGCTGGTGGCGAAGGGGCCGGGCACGCTGCGCGCCATCATCCGGACCCCGGAGGGCGTGGGCCTGCGGGATCGCGAGGCGGGCCTCTCCTTCGTCAACCCCGTCGTCTGCCACTACCAGGGAACGGGGACGTGGGAGACGTGCGCCCCGAGCATCCCCCTGACGAACGTGGACGCGGTGAGCGTGTTCCCCGAGCGGCCCGACGGCACGCTCGGAGAGATGGAAGTGCTCGGCGCGCGGTGACTCGCGCGCGGGCGACGGCTAGACGAGCAGCCCGCGCTCACGCGCGAGCTGGAAGATGGGCGTCGCGTCCTTCTTCAGCACCGCGCCCACGTCCTTGACGATGGAGTCGCCCGACTTGGCGACCGACAGGAAGTTGTCGAACGTCCGCGTCAGGATGAGCACGCCGGAGATGATGACGCGCTGGAGGTTGTGCTGCAGGTCGGTGCCCTCATAGATGAGCCACGCCTGCTCGACGCACGTCTTGCGGATCTCCAGCAAGAAGTTGTTGAGGACGGTGCGATCATTCGCGTCCGGCACCTTCGACTTCGAGCTCACCGACGCGACGTAGATCAGCTTGGTGCCGAGCTTCTTCGACGCCTCTTCCATCTGAGCCATGATCGCGGCGACGTCCTCCTTCGTCGGGGGACTCTGCCAGCGCGAGAAGATGACACGGTCGATGACTTCTGCCTTGTAGCTGAAGGAGCCAGTCACGAAGCCTCCGGTGAGGCGGACGGTTGACGAATCGAGAAGCGCCCGGCCGGCACGAACCCTGTGTGCCGCGCGTCCGGATATGTAGCAGGAACACTCCTTCCGTTGAAGAGATCGCCTGCTCGCACGCTCGCTGATTCACGTGCCCCTCCGCTCCACTTCAGCCGTGACGGACAAATCCAATCGAGGCGAGCAGATTCCTGAACACCGGGGACTCCTCGATACACCGATGACCCTCGAGGAGTGGGTGGGATTCACCTCGGGTGGGGGCGTGGTCAGCGAGCCGTGGGCGTGATGGCGCGGCGTGCGAGCACGGACTTCACGTCTTCCAGCGTCACGCCGAGGGGCTTCACGGCGACGAGCAGGTGGTAGAGCAGATCCGCGGCCTCCTCGGCGGCGCGCTCGCGGTCCGCGTCGGCGCACGCGGTGACCAGTTCGGCGGCCTCCTCGCCCAGCTTCTTGAGCCGCAGGTTGCGATCATCGAGGAGCCTGCGCGTATAGCTCGGCCGCGGTGCGTCCGTGGGAGGCTGGAGGGCGCGCGCGGCGAGCGTGGCGTCGAGCGCGGCCAGGGCATCCCAATGGCCGGGGCCGAAGCAGGTCTCCTCTCCGGTGTGGCACGCGGGGCCGGCCTTCTCCACGCGCGCGAGGACGGCGTCCCCGTCACAGTCCGCGCTCAGCGACACGACGCGCTGGGTATTGCCGCTGGTGGCGCCCTTGAGCCACAGGCCGCGCGAACGCGAGCGGTAGTGCATCTGCCCCGTGGAGAGCGTGAGCGACAGGGCCTCGCGGTCCGCGTGCGCCACCATCAGCACGTCCCCCGTGCGCGCGTCCTGCGTCACCACCGTCACCAGGCCGTTGCCCTTGGCGAAGTCGAGTCGGTCGAGGTCGAGCATCACGGGGCCCCCGTCGCGCCCAGCCGCTCACGCACCGCGCGCGCCAGGGCCGCGTTGGTGGCGATGCCATTGCCGCCGAAGGACGTGCGCCGCCCGCTCCAGTCGGTGAAGACGCCTCCGGCCTCCTCGATGATGGGCTGGAGCGCGGCGGCGTCCCACGGCGACAGCAGCTCGTCCACCATCACCTCCGCGCGGCCCGTGGCCACCAGCAGGTAGCCGTAGCAGTCACCCCACGTGCGGTCGACGGCCGCCTCGCGCGCCAGCCGACGCCACGCCTCTCCTCGTTCGGGGAACTGGAGGAAGCGCTCGTCCGTGGAGAGCACCACCGCGCCAGACACCTCCGCCACCTCGGAGACGCGCGCGGGCCGGTCGTTCCAGAAGCACCCCTGCCCCGGCGCGGCCACCAGCAGCTCCCCCACCGCGGGGAAGTACGCGGCCCCCACGAGGATGTGCTCCCCTTCCGCCAACGCCACCAGCGTGCCCCACAGCGGCACGCCCCGGATGAACGTCTTCGTCCCGTCGATGGGGTCGAGGATCCACCGCCGCCGGGCCCCTGGCCGCGTCTCCCCGAACTCCTCGCCCAGGATTCCGTCGTCGGGGAAGCGCGCCTCCAGCCAGTCGCGCGCGGTCTGCTCCGCGGTGCGGTCGGCGACGGTGACGGGTGTCCCATCGCTCTTGGTGTCCACCGCGATGCCGCCCCGGAAGAAGCCCAGCGCGACGTCGCCCGCCTTCCGGGCCACCTCCGCCGCCGCCTGCATCAAGCCCTGCGCCTGCGTCATGTCGTGCTCCGAATCGGCAAGCCGCTCTCGACGAGCAGCGATTTGATGGCGCCCACCGTGGTGAGCCCGTCGTGGAGGATGCCCGCCACCAGCGCCGCGTCCGCGCCCCCTCGGATGAACCCGTCGCGCACGTGCTCGGCGCTGCCCGCGCCACCGGAGGCGATGACGGGGACGGCCACCGCGTCCACCACCGCCCGCGTCAGCGCCAGGTCATAGCCGGTGCGCGCGCCGTCCTGGTCGATGCTGGTGAGCAGCACCTCCCCGGCGCCCCGGGCGACACACTCGCGCGCCCACGTCACCGCGTCCAGCTCCGTGGGTCGTCGCCCCCCGTGGGTGTGCACACGCCAACGCTCCCCGTCCCTGCGCGCGTCGATGCTGGCCACCACGCACTGGGCGCCGAAGCGCTCGGCGCACTCCGTCAGCAGCTCCGGCCGGGCGACCGCGGCCGAGTTGATGCTCACCTTGTCCGCCCCCGAGCGCAGGGCGCGCCCCACGTCCTCCACGGTGCGCACGCCGCCCCCCACCGTGAGCGGGATGAACAGCCGCTCCGCGGTGCGCTGGACCAGGTCCCAGAGCGTCTGTCGCTCCTCGTTGCTCGCGGAGATGTCGAGGAACGTCACCTCGTCCGCGCCCTCACGTTCGTAGCGCAGCGCCAGCTCCACCGGGTCCCCCACGTCGCGGAGGCCCTCGAAGCGCACGCCCTTCACCACGCGCCCGCCCTTGACGTCCAGGCAGACGACGAGTCGTCGCGTCAGCATCACTTCACCTCCAGGGAGACGGAGCCCTTCATGCTGAAGACGGTGCCCGAGTCCACCAGGGCGTCGCGCAGCGCGAGCCCCAGCGCCTTGAACGCCGCCTCCGTGACGTGGTGGCGGTCCTCGCCGCGCAGCACCCGCAGGTGCAGCGTCACCTTCGCGTGCTCGCAGAACGAGCGCATCCAGTGCTCGTAGAGGCGGTTCTTCAAGGGCCCCCGGTAGTAGAAGCGCCCGCCCGCGTCGAGGCACGCCTGCACCAGCGCGTCGTCCATGGGCACGGTGCGCTCCGCGAAGCGCGCCGCGGTGGCGGGTATCACCTGCTGGACCGCCGTGCCCAGGGTGATGGCGACGTCCTCCATCAAATGGTGGGTGAGGTCACCCCGCGCGTGCAGCGTCACGTCCAGCCCCGCGTAGCGCGCGAAGGTGGACAGCATGTGGTCGAAGAACTTCAGCCCCGTGTCCACCTGCGTCGCCCCCCTGCCGACGGCGAGCTCGACCCGGACCTTCGTCTCCTTCGTCTCCCTCGTGACGGTGGTCATTCCATGAACTCCCGAGCGATCGCGCTCGCATCCAGTCTTCCCGTGTACAGCGCCATGCCGATGACGGCCCCATGGGCCCCGGCCTCCGCGAGCGCGCGCAGGTCCTCCCGCGTCGTCACGCCTCCGGAGGCGAACAGGCGGTGACGACTCCGCGCGGCCACCTCGCGCATCAACGGCAGGTCCACGCCCCCCAGCTGTCCCTCCTTGTGGACCGCCGTCACCAGCAGCCCTCCGAGCGGGAGCGGGTCGAGCGCGGCGAGCACGTCCGCGACGTCCCGGGCGCTCCCCGCCGTCCAGCCCCGGGTGACGACCTCGCGCCCTCGGACATCGGCGGCGACGACGATGCGCCCCGGATGCCGGTTCGCGACCTCCGTCAACCATGCGGCGTCCTCGATGGCCCGCGTCCCCACCACGACGCGCGAGGCGCCCTCCCCGAGCAGGGCCTCCACCCGCGCCGTGTCGCGCACGCCGCCGCCGACGTTGAAGGTGAGCCCCTGTCCGGCCAGGGTGAGCCGACGGATGGCGTCCGTGTTGAAGCCGCGACCGAGCGCCGCGTCCAGGTCCACCACGTGGAAGGCTCGGAACCCGTGGGCGCGCCACATGGCGAGGGCCTCCAGCGGATCGTTCACGCGGACCCGCTCCGCGTCGTACGAGCCCCCCACGAGCTGCACGCAGGCGCCCTCTCTCAAGTCGATGGCGGGGATGGCGATCACGACGTCACCTCGCGGAGGAAGGCGCGCACGAACTCCACGCCGGGCGTCGAGGACTTCTCGGGGTGGAACTGCACGCCCACGATGCCGCCGCGCCGCACCACCGCGGGGAAGCGCTCCTCCTCGTGCGTGGACCAGGCCGTCACGAGCGACGGGTCCTCGACGCAGCACACGAAGCTGTTCGCGTAGTAGACGGTCTCCAGCCGGGCATCCCGCAACGTGCGGTCCTCCTCCACGCGGTTCCAGCCCATCTGCGGCACGCGTCGCCCGCGCAACCGGACCACCCGCCCGGAGAAGACGCCGAGTCCCTCGCCCGCGCCCTCCTCGCTCGACTCGAAGAGCAGTTGCATGCCCAGGCAGATGCCCAGACACGGCAGACCACGCTCCAGGGCCGCGCGCATCACGTCGCGCCCGGGGGCCAGACGCGCCACGGCCGCGCCGAACGCGCCGACCCCGGGGAGCACGAGCACGTCCGTTTCCACCGCGCGCAGCGGGTCCTCCTCCACGCGCACCTGCGCGCCCTCCGCCGTGGCCACGGCCTTGGCCAGCGAGTGCAGGTTTCCAGCGCCATAGTCGAACAGGGTGACCTTCATCGCAGTGACTCCCGCAGCGCGACCAGCGCCGTCTCCAACAAGGGCCATGGGCCGCTGCCGATGCGCAGCGCATCCCCCACGCCCGGCAGGGCCTGGAAGGCCCTCACGTTCACGTCCCGCTCCCGCATCCGCTCGGCCACCTGGACCGCGCCGGGGAGCGGGACCAGCAGGAAGTTGCCCTCGGAGGGCAGCGGCGAGAGGCCCAGCGCGACCAGCTCCGCCCTCAAGCGCTCGCGGTTCTCCACCGCCAGGGCCGCGCGCGCGGCGACCCAGTCCGAGCCCTCCTCCAGCACCGCGACCGCCATCGCCTCCGCGAGCGTGGTGAGCTTGTAGGGGCCACGCGCCTTCTCCAATTCGGCCACCAGCGCCGGCGCGCCCACGCCCCACCCCACCCGCATCCCCGCGAGCCCCCAGGCCTTCGAGAACGTGCGCGTCACGAGCACGTTGGGGCGCGTGCGCGCCAGGTCCATGAAGTCCGGCCCCCGGGCGAAGTCCGCGTAGGCCTCGTCGATGATGACGAGCCCCGGCGCGCGCTCCACCACCCGCTCCACGGCCGCGCGGGACAGCACCGTGCCCGTGGGGTTGTTGGGCGAGCACAGGTAGAGCACCTTCGCCTCCGTGGCCAGCAGCGCCTCCGCGTCCAGGTCGAAGTCCTCGCGCGGCGGCACCTGCCTGACACGCAGCCCGTTCACCCGCGCGAACAACGGCATCATGACGAACGTGGGCACGTGGAAGGCCAGCACCTCCCCGGGCTCGAGGAAGGCGCGCAGCGCGCTGTCGAGCACGTCGTCCGAGCCACAGCCCGTCGTCACCGCCTCCGGCGCCACGCCCACGCGCGCGGCCAGCGCTCCGCGCAGGTCCGGGGCGTAGCCGCGCGGATAACGCGACAGCAGCGCCGGCGCGGATTCGCGCAGCACCCGTTCGGCCGCGGGTGCCACGCCGAACAGGTTGGTGTTGTCACCCAGGTCCACGCGACAGGGCGTCTTCGACGGGGAATACAGGGGGATGTCGCGGAAGGACGCGCGCGAGGGAATCATGCGCCCCTCCAGGCCCGGGCCGCGTCCGCGTGGGCGAACAGGCCCTCGCTGTCCGCCAGCAGGCCCACGTCCTCCGCCAGCGCCGCGGACGCCGCGCGCTCCACGCGCTGGTAGGTCGTCCAGCGATAGAAGTCGAGCAGGTTGAGCCCCGAGTACGCCCGCGCGAGCCCCGCCGTGGGCAACACGTGGTTGGAGCCCGTCATGTAGTCGCCATAGGCCACCGACGAGCGCTCCCCGAGGAACACCGTGCCCGCGTTGCGCACGCGCCGCAGGTCCACGGACGGCGAGGCCGTGGCGAGCAGCAGGTGCTCCGGCGCGAAGTCCGCGACGAAGGGCCACGCCTCCTCCATCGACTCCACGCTCAGCACCGCCCCCCGCGAACGCAGCGCCGAGGCGACGATCTCCGCCCTCCTCGCGCCCGCCGCCAGGCGCACCACCTCCACCGCGACGTCCTCCGCCAGCGCCTCGCCGAGCGCCACCGTCACGCACGCCGCCTCCGGGTCGTGCTCCGCCTGCGCGAGCATCTCCCTCGCCACCGCGGAGGGGCTGGCGGTGTCATCCGCCACGACGAGGATCTCGCTCGGCCCCGCCGGCGCCTCGATGGCCACCGCCCCCACCACCTGGAGCTTCGCCTCGGCCACATAGGCGTTGCCGGGCCCGACGATGCGATCCACCCGGGGCACGCTCTGCGTCCCGTAGGCCATCGCCGCCACCGCGCCCGCGCCGCCCAGCGCGAAGACGCGGTCGGCCCCGGCCAGCACCGCGGCGGCCAGCACGCTCGCGTGCGGCAACCCGTCCGGCCCCGGCGGCGAGCACACGACGACCTCCCCCACCCCCGCCACCTTCGCCGGCACCACGCCCATCAACACGCTGCTCGGGTACACCGCGCGGCCGCCGGGCGCGTACACCCCCACGCGCCCCAGCGGATCCGGACGACGCCCCACCAGCACCCCAGGCTCCGTCTCCGTCTCCACCTCGCGCGGCTTCTGCGCGGCGTGCGCCCGGGCGATGTTCCGCGCCGCGCGGCGCAGCGCCTGGGACACCGCCGGGTCGAGCGTCGCCAGCGCCTCCTCGCAGCGCTCGCGGGGAACCTCCAGCGAGGTCAGCTCGACGCGGTCGAACTGGCGCGCCATCTCGAACAGCGCGTCGTCGCCGTCCAGCCGGACCCGGGCGATGAGCTCCCGCACGCGGGCGGAGATGCGCGTGTCCACGTCCCCGGTGCGCTGCATCAACCGGCGCCGGTCCTCGACAGACAGCCGGGACACGGGGCCCCGGTAGCGCAGCACGGAAGGATACGCGTCCATCACGCCACCAGCCTTTCGATGCGAGTCACCAGGATGCCCTCGCAGCCCAGCCCCTTGAGCGCGTTGACCGTCCGGTAGATGGTCTTCGCCGGCACCACCGCGTGCACCGCGACGAAGTTGCCCCCGTCCAGCACATCCACCACCGTGGGCCCGTTGAGGCCGGGGAGCACCTCGCGCACCTGGGTCAGCGCGGGCTTCGGGACGTTCGCCATCAGGTAGCGCTTGCCCCTCGCCGCGAGCACCGACCCCAACGCCAGCTTCAGCTCCTCCAGCTTGCGCCGGGCCTCCGGCGCGTTGACGCCACAGGCCACCAGCCGCGCGCTCGACTCGAGCACCGTGGCCACCTCCCGCAGCCCGTTCATCTTCAGCGTGGACCCGGTCGACGTCAGGTCCACGACGATGTCCGCGATGCCCAGGTGGGGGGCGATCTCCGCCGCGCCCGACACGGGCACCACCGTGACGCGTTGCCCCCGCTTCGCGAAGTAGTCCTGCGTCAACCGGGGGAAGCACGACGCCACCCGCATGCCGTCGCGCACGTCGCCCGCCTGGACGATGCCGCTCTCCTCCCGCGCGGCCACCACCAGACGACAGCGACCGAACTCCAGGTCCATCAGATGCTCCAGCTCACGCCCTGCCTCGCTCACCAGGTCCCACCCCGTCACGCCCGCGTGCGCCGCGCCGTCCGCGACGAACTCCGGGATGTCCTGGGCGCGGACGAAGATGGCCTCGAACTCGCCTCCGAGCGACGCGGTGAGCGCGCGCTCGCCACGCACGCGCACCTCCAATCCCGCATCGTCGAACAGCTCACGGACCTCGTCGGAGAGGCGGCCTTTGTTGGGGAGGGCAATCTTCAGCAACATGGGTGGACCTGCGGGGGATGCGGGGGAGCGGGAGGCCGCGCGGAAACGAAAAAAGGCCCGTCCGGGGGGGACGGGCCTTCGGTCGCTGCGGCAGGTGCCGGAGTGGGTGGTGCGTCTAGCGGTTCACCCAGGCATGCGCATGGCGAACGGTCCCGTCGGGGCCGAGCCGATGATGCGCATGATGGTGATGAACGCTGGAAAGACGCACGAATCGATCAGTAATGGCAAACACCCCCCGCCGTCAACCCGACCTCGCATTGTCGCTTGCAAACCCCCGAAGGGACGAGCAGGAAGCAGGGCCATGCGAGTCTCGGACGTCATCGTCGTGGGCGGAGGAATCATGGGCTGCGGCATCGCGCTGCGGCTGAGGCAGGCGGGCGCCCGCGTCACCATCCTGGAACGCGCCATCCCCGGCGCCGAGGCCTCCAGCGCCGCGGCGGGCATGCTCGCGCCGCAGATGGAAGCGGACGGTCCGGGCCCGTTCCTCGACCTGTGCCTGCGCAGCCGCGGCCTCTACCCCGCCTTCGCCGATGAGTTGCGGGAGCTGACCGGGGTGGATGTGGCCTACCGCCCGTGCGGCATCCTCAAGGTCGCCTTCGGCGAGGAGCAGACACACCACCTCGAGTCCACCGTCCTGTGGCAGCGCGGCCTGGGCTTGCGCGCGGAGCTGCTCGATGGCGCGCGGGCGCGCGAGCTGGAGCCCCGCCTCTCCTCCAAGGCCGTGGCCGCCGCGCACTTCCCGGATGATCATCAGGTGGACAACCGGCTGCTGGTGCGCGCGCTCACCATGGCCGCCGCGCGCGTGGGCGCCGAGTTCCGCGGCGGCTTCGTGCGCGGCGTGGTGCACGAGGCCGGTCGCGCCGTCGGCGTGGACCTGGACGGCGAGGTCCTCCGCGCGGACACCGTCGTCGTCGCCGCGGGCTCCTGGTCCGCGCTGGTCCAGGGCGCGGGCGTGGAGGCGCGGTCGGTGCGTCCGGCGCGTGGGCAGATGATCCAGCTCCAGACGCGCCTGCCCCTGCTGGAGCGCGTGCTCACCTCCGAGAAGGGCTACATCGTCCCGCGCGCGGACGGACGCGTCATCGCCGGCAGCACCATGGAGCTGGTGGGCTTCGACAAGCAGGTGACCGCCGCCGGACTCGCGCGCATCCTCGACATGGTCCTCGAGCTGTGCCCCGACCTGGCCTCCGCCCCCATCACCGAGACCTGGGCCGGCTTCCGCCCCTGGACGGAGGACAAGCGCCCCTACCTCGGGGCGGGGCCCGTGCCCGGCCTCTTCCTCGCCACCGGCCACTTCCGCAACGGCATCCTCCTGGCCCCCATCACCGCGAAGCTCGTGGCCCAGGCCGTCCTCGGGGAGAAGCCCACCGTCGACCTCGCGCCCTTCCGTTACGATCGCGCACCCCTGGCCGCTCGGGCTTGATTCCCACCGGGAGGGGAGCCACCGCCTGGCCGCCCGCACCCTCGCCCAAGGTTGCCTTTCCGACCGGCCCGCTGGACTGTCAACCTGCAAGTAGAGGAAGGTGGTAATTTCCCTGACTCATTCGCCATTGAAACCCGGAAACCTCTAGAATCTCCCGCCGTGGAAGCCATCCCTCCTGCACCACCCCGAATCCTCATCGTCGACGATGACGACTCCGTACGGGACGTCATCTCCGTCCTCCTGCGCGAAGAGGGCTACAACTGCGTCGTCGCCAGCGGCGCCGAGATGGCGCTGGACCTGGCGAGCGAGGAGGACACGCCGCTCGTCATCAGCGACATGAAGATGCCGGGCAAGGACGGCCTCTGGCTCCTGGAGAACCTGCGGGAGCGCTTCCCGGACACGTCGGTCATCATGCTCACGGGCTATGGCGACACGGAGTCCGCGGTGGACTGCCTGCGCCGGGGCGCGGTGGACTACCTGCTCAAGCCGCCGAAGCTGACGGACCTCATCCGGGCCATCGAGCGGGCGCTCGCCAAGCGGCGCATCGAGATGGCTCGCAAGCGCTACCAGAAGAAGCTCGAGCGCAAGGTGAGGGATCGCACCGCGGAGCTGCGAAGCGCGCTGCACAACATCGCGAACACGTACCAGAACACGCTGCTGGCGCTGGTGGCCGCGCTGGACGCGCGAGAGCACGAGACGAGCGACCATTCCCAGCGCGTGGTCAGCTACACCAGCGCCATCGCCGGGCGCATGGGCATCCAGGGCAAGGAGCTGGAGGAGATCGGCCGCGGCGCGCTCTTGCACGACATCGGGAAGATTGGCGTGCCGGACGCGGTGCTGCTCAAGCCGGGCAAGCTCACGCCCGACGAGTGGCTGGAGATGCGCAAGCATCCGGAGATCGGCTTCCAGATGATCCAGGCCATCCCCTTCCTCGCCACCCCGTCCGCCATCGTCCTCTCCCACCAGGAGCGGTGGGACGGCGCGGGCTACCCGCGCAATCTCCAGCGGCAGGAGATCCACATCGGCGCGCGCATCTTCGCGGTGGCGGACACGCTGGACGCGATGACGAGCGACCGCCCGTACCGCAAGGGCACCACCTTCGCCAACGCCATCCAGGAGATCCGCCGCTGCTCCAACACGCAGTTCGACCCGGAGGTCGTCCGCGCGTTCCTCGACATCGGCGAGGCGGGCCTCATCCAGATCAAGGAGGAGATGGCGAAGAAGAAGCTCCAGCTCCCGGTGGCCGAACAGGAGGCCGCCGAGGCGGAGGCCGAGCTGGCGAGACTGACCGACCTGGACGACGACCTCGAGCCCGCGCCGAGCACCGCGCCCCGCCAGGGCCCGGGCGACCAGGCCGACCCCAAGGTGAGCGCCGTCCGCTCCGCGACGGGCAGCGAGGGCTGACCCGTACACCCCCGGAGGCAGGTGACCGGGGCGGGAGCGATTGTTAAGAGGACAGGCATCCCGTGACGACGCTCGCCCTCCAGACGGATCCGCTCGCCCCGCCCCTGCTGGATGCCCAGGGGCGCCGGATGACGTACCTGCGGCTGAGCATCACCGACCGCTGCAACTTCCGCTGCGCGTACTGCTCCCCCGCCTCCTGGGGCGGCAAGAAGGACCTGCTCGACGCGCCGGAGCTGGGCCGCATCGCCGCGCTCTTCGCCAGCATGGGCATCCGCCGCGTGCGCCTCACCGGCGGCGAGCCGCTCATCCGTCCCGACATCCTCGACATCGCCGGACGCATCTCGCGCATCCCCGGCATCCAGCACCTGGCCATCACCACCAACGCCAGCCACCTGGCGTCCCTGGCCGTCCCGCTGCGCGAGGCCGGCGTGGACCAGCTCAACATCAGCCTGGACACCCTGTCCCCGGAGACCTTCCGCCGCATCTCCAAGCAGGGAGACCTCGCCGCCGTGCTGCGCGGCATCGACGCGGCGGCCGGGGCCGGCTACGCGTCGCTCAAGCTCAACGTGGTGGTGATGCGCGGGGTCAACGACCACGAGGTCCGCGCGCTGGTGGAGCACGCCCACGCCCGGAGCATCGTCCCGCGCTTCATCGAGCTGATGCCCTTTGGCCAGGGCACGCCGGTCCCCACCGCCGAGCTCGTCTCCCGGCTGCGCGACGAGGGCCTGCCGCTCTCGCCCGAGCCCGAGGAGCCGGGCGCGTCCGCCGAGTCCCTCTCCTCCGGCCCCGCCCGCTACTGGCGCGCGGCGACGGGCCGCGTGGGCTTCATCTCCCCGCTCACCCAGAACTTCTGCGGGGGCTGCAACCGCGTGCGCGTGGCCTCCAACGGGGACCTGCGCAGCTGTCTGGGAGGGCGCGCGCAGGCGCCGCTGCACCAGCTCATCCGTGGCGGCGCGAGCGACACGGAGCTGGCCCGCGCCATCCGCCAGGCGCTCGGCGACAAGCCGGAGGGCCACCGCTTCACCGAGCCGGGCAACGGCGCCACGCTGCTGCCCATGATGGGCATCGGCGGCTGACCCGCCCCGCTGAAACACCACGGGCGGGCCCGCGCGCTCGCGCCTGGCCCGCCCGGGATGCGCCCGACTCCCGCGAGGGAGCCCGAGGGCGACTACTTCACCAGCCGGATGTTGAACGGGTACCGGTACAGCTGACCCTCGTTCGCCTTCAGCCCGCCGATGATGGCGAACACCAGGGCCACGAGCCCGACGATGGGCAGCAGCACGAGGCCGATGCCGATGCAGAGGGTGAAGCCGGCGACCACCGCCGCGATGAACATCGTGATCTGGAAGTTCAGCGACTCCACCGAGTTCTCGCGGATGAAGGTCGACTCCTTGCCCTTCGTCAGCATCAGCACCAGCGGAACGGCGAAGCCCAGTCCCACGAAGTTGCCCAGGATGGTGCCCATGTGGGCGATCAACGCCATCGTCTTCTCGTCCTGGGTCGGCATCGGCGTGCCCGTCACGTACGTCCCCAATTGTTCCCGCGGCGGAGTCTCCATGAAGTCTCCCCTCCCGATATTCGAGGGCGCGAAGAGCGCGCCCATGCGTGCCTACCATGGCATGCACCCACTCCGATTGTCACGTCTCGGACAGGTGATGCCCCAGGTCGTTTGACGCCCTCGATACCGGGCCTCGTGGCTCAGCGATACAACTCGCCGCCTGCCTTCCTGAATTCCTCGCTCTTCTGCTCCATGCCCGAGTCGAGCGCGGCCGCTTCGCTCACGCCGCCGCGGGCGGCGAAGTCACGCACGTCCTGGGTGATCTTCATGGAGCAGAACTGCGGGCCACACATCGAGCAGAAGTGGGCCACCTTGGCGCCCTCCGCGGGCAGCGTCTCGTCGTGGAAGGCGCGGGCGCGCTCGGGGTCGAGCGACAGGTTGAACTGGTCCTCCCAGCGGAACTCGAAGCGCGCCTTGGACATGGCGTTGTCGCGCGCCTGGGCGCCTGGATGCCCCTTGGCCAGGTCGGCGGCGTGGGCGGCGATCTTGTACGTGATGACGCCCTCCTTCACGTCGTCGCGGTCCGGCAGGCCCAGGTGCTCCTTGGGCGTCACGTAGCAGAGCATCGCCGTGCCGAACCAGCCGATCATCGCCGCGCCGATGCCGCTGGTGAAGTGGTCGTAGCCCGGCGCGATGTCCGTGGTGAGCGGCCCCAGCGTGTAAAACGGTGCCTCGCCGCACACCGCGAGCTGCTTCGTCATGTTCTCCTGGATGAGGTGCATGGGTACGTGGCCCGGGCCCTCGATCATCACCTGCACGTCGTGCTTCCAGGCCACCTTCGTCAGCTCGCCCAGCGTCTCCAGCTCTCCGAACTGCGCCGCGTCGTTCGCGTCGGCGATGGAGCCCGGGCGCAGCCCGTCCCCCAGGCTGAAGCTGACGTCGTACGCCTTCATGATCTCGCAGATCTCCTCGAAGTGCGTGTAGAGGAAGTTCTCGCGATGGTGGGCCAGGCACCACTTGGCCATGATGGAGCCGCCGCGGCTGACGATGCCGGTGAGGCGCCTGGCGGTGAGCGGCACGTAGCGCAGCAGCACGCCCGCGTGGATGGTGAAGTAGTCCACGCCCTGCTCGGCCTGCTCGATGAGCGTGTCCCGGTAGATGTCCCACGTCAGGTCCTCGGCCTTGCCGCCCACCTTCTCCAGCGCCTGGTAGATGGGCACCGTGCCGATGGGCACCGGCGCGTTGCGGAGGATCCACTCGCGCGTCTCGTGGATGTTGCGGCCCGTGGACAGGTCCATCACCGTGTCCGCGCCCCAGCGGATGGACCACACCATCTTCTCCACCTCCTCCTCGATGGAGGAGGTCACGGCGGAGTTGCCGATGTTGGCGTTGATCTTCACCAGGAAGTTGCGGCCGATGATCATCGGCTCCAGCTCCGGGTGGTTGATGTTGGCGGGGATGATGGCGCGCCCCCGCGCCACCTCGTCGCGCACGAACTCCGGCGTGATTTCACGAGGGATGGCCGCGCCCCACGCCTGGCCCGGGTGCTGCGCGGACAGCGCCGCGTCCCTGCGCAGGTTCTCCCGCAGCGCCACGTACTCCATCTCCGGGGTGATGACGCCCTTGCGGGCGTAGTGGAGCTGGGTGACGTTGCCGCCCGCCCGCGCCACGCGCGGCTTGCGGCGGTGGCCGAAGCGCAGGCCCGCCAGCCGGGGGTCCGCCTCGCGCTCCTGGCCATAGCGCGAGGTGATGCCCCCCAGTTCGACGGAGTCGTCCCGCCGGAGGATCCACGCCTCGCGGAGCGCGGGCAGCCCGCGACGCAGGTCGATGTCCGCCGCCGGGTCCGTGTAGGGCCCGCTCGAGTCGTAGACGTAGACGGAGGGGTTCGGCGTCTCCTTCGCCTCCGCCCCGTGCCCCAGGCGCGTGGGCGTCTGGCGGATCTCCCGCATCGGCACCCGCAGCTCCGGGTGCAGCACCCCGCTCACGTAGACCTTGTGCGAGGCGGGCAGGGGGCCGCGACTGATGCCCTCCAACGCCTTTCCATCGACCTTCAAGCTCCTGGATGCTCCGCTCATCTCTCTCTCCTCGAGGACGGGCGGGAAGGCAGGCGGGGGACGTGCGTGCCCCCGGGCCGCTTCCCTCCGCCGGTATGACCCGGTTCAGGTTCCAAGGGTTGGCCGCGCCACGCGGCCGTCTCAGCCCCCTTCCAGGGGCACCCCTAGCGACAGGGGTGAGCATGTAGCGCACATGAGAACGGCCTTCAACCGGCCTGGAGGCCCCCCGGGCGCACGCCAGCCGACAACCAGGGGGCGCAAGATGTGCGGAGCGGCGCGTGGACACGCAAACATTGCATGCACAGGTCAGGGACAGCGCCGGACGCCCGGCGAAACCCGTCTGGCCTCCGCCATGCATTGGATGCCAGGCGAACCACCCCACGGAGAGTGCCACACATGCAAATCGTCGGAGAGCTGATGACGCGAGAGGTGGTCACCGTGAAGGAGACCCAGAACCTGGGCAAGGCGGACGAGCTGCTCAAGCTCCACCGCATCCGCCACCTGCCCGTGGTGCGGCAGGGCAAGCTGGTGGGCCTCATCACCCACCGGGATCTGCTGCGCGCGGCGGCGACGCACGCCGCGGACCCGGCCGCCCAGCCGCTGTGGGCGGCGGACATCATGACGCGCGACGTGACGACCGTGACGCCGGACACCCCCCTGCGCAAGGCCGTGGAGCTGCTGCTGAACCACAAATTCGGCTGCCTGCCGGTGGTGGACGCGGACGGCGCGCTGCTCGGCATCCTCACGGAGGCGGACCTGGTCCGCTACGCGCGGCAGCTCATCGCGGACCTGGACCGCAAGGAGCTGGCGACCGAGTACAACGCCTGAGTCCCCCGAGCGCCCTCCCCTCCGCCCGCCACGCCGCGGGCGCCCCGCCTCGTCGTGAACCGTTCCCCAGACGGTGACGCCCCTCGATGACCACCCTCCCCGCCACGGCCCGCCCCGACGAGGCCCCCGCCGCCCTCCCACCCGGGCCCACCTCCGGGGCGCCGTCCCGCCAGCGCCTCGGCGCGCGGCACGGGGTGGCGCTCGTGGGGTTCGTGGCCGTCGTCATGGCGGGGTTCGCGGTGGACGACCCGCTGGCGGCGCGCACGCTGTGGGTGGGCGGGGCGTGCCTGGTGTTGTGGCTGACGGAGCTGGTGCCGCCCTTCGTCCCCACGCTGCTGCTCTTGGGGGCGACGCCGGTGTTGCTCGGCCCCGTGGGCGAGGGCTACGGCGTGTCGTCCGTGCTCGCGTGGTGCGCGGACCCGGTGCTCGTGCTGTTCCTGGGGGGCTTCACGCTGGAGGTCGCGGCCATGCGCCATGGCCTGGACGCGGCGGTGGCGCGACACGTCGTGCGGCTGTCGCGGGGCCGGCCCCGGCTGCTGCTCCTGTGGGTGATGGGCGGCGTGGCGTTCCTCTCCATGTGGATGTCCAACGTCGCCGCCGCGGCGATGATGCTGGCGGCGCTCCGGCCGCTGCTCGTCGCGCTGGCCCCGGGCGCCGCGCTCCGGCCCGCGCTGCTGGCCGTGGTGGCCCTGGGCGCCAACCTCGGGGGCATGGCGACGCCGGTGGGCAGCGGGCCCAACGCGCTCGCGGTGTCCGCCGCCTCCGCGCACGTCCCCGTCACCTTCGCCGGCTGGATGGCCTTCGCGCTCCCGCTCACCGCGCTGATGCTGGTGCTCGGGTTCGCGCTCGTCCTCCTGCGCTTCCGCGTCGACGGGCCGCTGGCGCTCCCCGCCCCCACCGGCGAGGCGTTGGAGCCCGCCGGGCGCCGCGTGCTCGCCGTCTGCGCCGCCTGCGTCGCCGCGTGGCTGTCCGAACCGCTGCACGGGGTGCCCGCCCCCGTCGTCGCGCTCGCGGCCACGGCGCTGCTGTTCGGCACGGGGCTGCTGACGCGCGAGGACCTGGGGCGGCTCGACTGGTCGACGCTGCTGCTCATCGCCGGCGGCATCGCCCTGGGACGCTTGATGGAGGAGTCCGGGCTGGTGGCGCGCGCGCTGGAAGGGGCCGGGCTGTCGGACTGGCCCCGCGAGGCCCGGCTGGGGGCGCTCGTCGCGGTGGCGGCGCTGCTGTCGGCCTTGATGAGCAACACCGGCACGGCGGCCCTGCTCATCCCCCTGGCCTCGGCGCTGGAGCCCTCCGCCTCCACGCCCGTGCTCGTCGCGATGGGCTGTTCGCTGGGCATCCCCTTCGCCATCAGCACGCCTCCCAACGCGATGGTGTCCGGAGAAGGACTCCGGGCCTCGGAGCTCCTGCGCCTGGGCCTCCCCCTCATGCTGGCCGGCTGTCTGCTGGTCAGTCTGACCGGCCCCCGGGTGCTACGGCTCTTCGGTCTGCCATGAGCTACCCTCCCGCCCCCACCTCGGCCTCCGGGGTGACAGCCCGGTCTGGTTTGAAGCACCCGCGCGGCACACGGGTTGAAAGGGCATTGCCGGAGAAGGGCCCGGCGGAAGGAGAGCCCATGACGTCCGTTACCGTCACAGAGTACGAAACACGCCTCTACTGGCAGGGCGAGCGCGGCGCCGTGCTGACGAGCGACCGTGCGCCCCCCGTGCCCATCGGCCTTCCGCTGGGTGAGCAACACGGGCCCGACAGCGGGCGCTGGGCGCCGGAGACGCTGCTGGTGGGCGCGGTGGAGGGCCGCACGCTCCTGGCCTTCCTGGAGCGCGCCCGCGAGGCGGACGTCCCCATCCTCTTCTACCAGAGCTGCGCGGTGGCCCGCGTGGTGGGCGGCCCCGGCCAGACGCCCCACTTCACCGACCTCATCGTCAGGCCCCACGTGGCCGTCGCCACGGACACGGACGCGGAGGTGGTGCGGCTCATCTTCTCGGAGCTGCCCGCGCACTGCTTCCCCAGCTCCGTCATCCAGATCGCTCCTCGCATCGAGCCGGTGGTGGAGACCTGGCATGCCCGCGTCCCCCCGCCCCTCAACGCCGTCGACGTCGCTCGCGGCGCCCTGAACGTCGTACCCTCCTGACCCCCAGCGCCCCACCCCATCCATGTCCGCACAACGCATCCTGGTCGTCGACGATGAGGACAACGCCCGCACCGCCATCGCCACCATCCTGAGCGAGGAGGGCTATGACGTGGCCCAGGCCGCCGACGGCGCGGAGGCGCTCGCCCGCGTGGGCGACTTCTCTCCCGCCGTGGTGCTCACCGACGTGCGCATGCCGAAGATGGACGGCCTGAGCCTGCTGCGCGCCGCGCGCGAGCAGGGCAGCGACGCCACCTTCGTCATGATGACGGCCTTCGCCAGCGTGGAGACGGCTGTGGAGGCCATGAGGGCCGGCGCGGACAACTTCCTGCTCAAGCCGCTGGACGCCGACCAGGTGCTCGTCACCCTGGGCAAGGTGCTGGAGAAGCGCAGCCTGCGTCGCGAGGCGGAGGCCCTGAGGGACCAGGTGCGCACCCGCGTGCGCCGCTTCCACGACATCATCGGAGAGTCGCCCCAGCTGCAGGGCATCTACGACGTCATCCGCCGCGCGGCGAACACCCGCGCCACGGTACTCATCCTGGGCGAGTCGGGCACGGGCAAGGAGCTCATCGCCCAGGCGCTCCACCAGGAGTCGCCCCGGCGCGACAAGCCCTTCATCCGCGTGCACTGCGCCGCCCTCTCCGAGAACCTGCTGGAGAGCGAGCTGTTCGGCCACGAGAAGGGCGCCTTCACCGGCGCGGTCGCCCGGAAGGAGGGCCGCTTCGAGCTGGCCGACGGGGGCACCCTGTTCCTCGACGAGCTGGGGGAGATCTCCCCCGCGGTGCAGGTGAAGCTGCTGCGCGTGCTCCAGCAGCGGGAGCTGGAGCGCGTGGGCGGAACGCAGACCATCAAGGTGGACGTGCGCATCGTCGCCGCCACGCACCGCGACCTGTCCGCGGAGGTGAAGGCGGGGCGCTTCCGCGAGGACCTCTACTACCGCCTCAACGTGGTGAGCGTGACGCTGCCGCCCCTGCGCGACCGCAAGAGCGACATCCCCGCGCTCGTCAATCACTTCCTCGAGAAGTACGGCGACGCCTACGGCAAGCAGGTCCGGGGCCTGGCCCCGGGCACGCTCCAGGCGCTGCTGGCGCACGACTGGCCGGGCAACATCCGCGAATTGGAGAACGCCATCGAGCGCGCGGTGGTGCTGGCCCAGGGGCAGGAGTTGACCACCGACGACCTCCCACCGGTGCTGCGCGGCCCCCGGCCCTCCGGCACCAGCCAGGGCTCGCTCATCCCCGGCGCCACGCTGGCCGCCATCGAGCGCGAGGCCATCCTGCGCACCCTGGAGATGGTGCAGGGCTCCACCTCGCGCGCCGCGGAGGTGCTGGGCATCAGCGTCCGCAAGATCCAGTACCGCCTCAAGGAGTACGGCTCGCAGGGCGACGGCGAGGCGAAGGCCCCCCGGGAGGAGCCCGCCGACGACGTGTCCGTGGAGCAATAGCGCCGGCGCGTCATGGCCGGGGGCTACGACGGGTGTCGTTGACAGTTACGACACCCGTCGTAATACTGTGGCGCCATGGTACCCGTTCCCCCACAGCCCACGCGCGCCGAACTGGCCATCCTCCGAGCGCTCTGGCAGCTGGGCCCCAGCACCGTCCGCCAGGTCCACGAGTCGCTGCGCGACACGCAGGACACGGGCTACACCACGGTCCTCAAGCTCCTCCAGAACATGACGGAGAAGGGGCTGGTGCAGCGCGACGAGAGCGAGCGCACCCACGTCTACAAGGCGGCGCTGAGCCAGCAGCGCACGCAGCGCGACCTCTTGCGTGACCTGATGGACCGGGCCTTCGGCGGCTCCGCGATGAGCGTGGTGGCCCAGGCCCTGTCGATGAAGCGCGCCTCCTCCGAGGAGCTGGCCGAGATCCGCAAGCTGCTCGACGCCCACGAGAGTCGGGGGAAGTGATGGACGCGCTGGACCTGTGGACGGCGCCGTCGCTCGTTCGCGCCCTGGAACAAGCCCTGCTCGCCTTCGTCTGGCAGGGAGTCGCGGTGGCCCTGGCCGTCGCCGGTCTCCTCGCCCTGCTGCCCCAACGCGCCGCGCGCGCCAGGTACGCCACCGCGTGCGTGGGGTTGCTGGCCATGGGCCTGTTGCCCCTCGTCTCGTTCCTCGCGGCCCTGCCTGGCGCGTCGGACACGACGCCCGTCGGTCCCCTGGCGACGCAGGCCCTGTCCGCCACGCTCGCCGCGCCCAGGGAGACGGCCCGCGCGGTGGTGATGCTCTCCGCCACGCCGGAGTCCCCCTGGGGGCTCGAGGCGCTGCGCCCCTGGCTGCTGCCGCTGTGGTGCTGCGGCGTGCTGCTGCTGTCGGCGCGCACGCTGCTCTCCTGGTTCGTGGCCCAGCGGCTGACGCGCCTGCACACGCGGGAGGCCCCCGCCGCCTGGCGGCAGGCGCTGGCGCGCGCGCTGGCGAGGCTGCGGATGACGCGTCCGGTGCGGCTGCTGGCCACCTCGCGCGTGGACATCCCCATGGTCATCGGGCTGTGGAGGCCGCTCATCCTCGTCCCGGCCGGCGCCATCAGCGGCCTGTCCCCCTCGCAGCTCGAGGCGGTGCTCGCCCACGAGCTCGCGCACATCCGCCGGCACGACTACCTGGTGAACCTGCTGCAGACGCTGGTGGAGACGTTCCTGTTCTACCACCCCGCCGTCTGGTGGCTGTCGCACCGCGTCCGCCAGGAGCGCGAGCACTGCGCGGACGACCTCGCGGTCGAGGCCTGTGGCGATGCCTTCCTCTATGCCCAGGCGCTGACGCACCTCGAGCAGCTGCGCGTGCCGGCGATGGCCGGGCTGGCGCTGGGCGCGGACGGGGGCTCGCTCCTGTCGCGCATCCGCCGGCTGCTGGCCACGCCGGAGTCCCGCGCGCCGAGCCGGACGTGGCGTCTGGCCAGCGGGCTCGGCGGCGCCGCGCTCGCGGTCGCCCTGGGGACCTCGCAGGTACCGCTCACCGCGCTCGCGGAGCCGCCCCCCGCGGGGCCCCTCCGCGCGGTCGCGACGCCCCTGATGAGCCGGGAGCGCCTCGCCTCGCCGCCGCCCCTGCCCATCCACCGGCCGCTGGTGGCGCCGCTGCCCATGGTGTCCCCCGTCTCCCTGACGCCCGTGAGCCGTCCGGCACACCCCGTCACCACGAAGGCCCCCGCGCGCAAGGCGCGAGCGCCGGAGGTCGCGCCGCTGCTCATCCCGGACACGCAGGGCATCGCGCGCACGGAGCTGCCCCGGACGCCGTACACCCTCGACGCGGAGCCCGTGGCCCCCGTCGTCCCCGACGAGGAGGCCGCGCCCGCCCTGGCGGACGCCTCCGAGCCGCTGCCCCTGCCGTCGCTACCGTTCGACCTCACCCCTCCCGCGCCGGAGGCCCCGCCTGTCGAGGCCCTCGAGCGTGACGAGGACGGTGTCTTCACGCTCGGCCCCGGCATCACCCCGCCCCGCTTCGTGACGGGCCGGCGCTTCCACTTCGCGGACCTGACCCAGGGCATGCGCTCGCGCATCTCCGCCGTGCCCAACGGCGCGGTGGTGACCCGCTGCACCATCACCGCCGACGGCAGCGTCACCAACTGCAAGTCGCTCCAGGGCCTGTCCGGCCTGGAGGACGCCGTCATCCGCACGCTGACGACGTGGCGCTACGAGCCGGCGCAGCTCAAGGGCAAGCCGGTGCCGGTCCACTACGAGTTCGACATCTGGTTCACCAACGAGCCCGGTGGCTCCATGGGTGACGCCACCCGTCAGCTCGCCCGCGCGGACAAGCCCGGCCCGCGCGCGGACGGCTCCGGCCAGGAGAGCTGCATCCTGTGCGCCAGCGTCACCACCTCCGGACTGGTGGCGCCGCCCGCGGGCTTCTGAGGTCGCGCCTAGCGCGCCACCGGCAGGCGCAAGAGGAAGCGCGCGCCGCCGGTGGGGGCCGACCCCACCTCCAACGTCCCCGCGTGCTGGGTGACGATGGCGTGGACGATGGGGAGCCCGAGCCCCGAGCCCTGCGCCTTCGTGGTGAAGAAGGGCTCGAAGATGCGGTCCCTCATCGCCTCGGGGACGCCCGTCCCCGTGTCATCCACCGTGAGCCAGACGCGCGAGTCCTCGACGCCGGTCGACAGCGTCACCCGGCCCCCCGCGGGCGTCGACTCCAGCGCGTTGAGGCACAGGTTGATGAGCACCTGGCGCAGCCGCTCCTCCTCGCCGGCCAGCGCCGGCATGGGGGCGTCCGGGACGACCTGCTCCAGCACCACCTTGCGGGCCTCGGCCTGGCTCGACAGCAGGTCCACCACGCGGCGCACCAGCGCCTTGACGTCCACGGAGCCCGGGCGGAACTCGCGAGGCCGCGCGAACTGGAGGAAGTCCTCCAGGATGTGGTCCAGCCGGCGAATCTCGTCGCGCACCAGCAACAGCGGCTCCAGGAGCGCGCCCTGCTGCGCGTCCGGCAGCTTGCGCACGCGCCGCTCCAGCACGGAGAGCTGCAGCGCCGCGGCGTTGAGGGGGTTGCGAATCTCGTGGGACAGCCCCGCCGTCATCGTGCCCACCGCGGCCAGCTTCTCCGTCACCTGCGCGCGCCGGGCCAGTTCGCGCTTCTCCGCGTGCAGGCGCACCTGCCGCATGGCCTGCTCCAGCGTGAGGAGCAGCTCGCGCGGCGCGCAGGGCTTCATCAGGTAGGCACAAGCCCCCGCCCTCACCGCGGCCATCGCCGTCTCCAGCGTGGCGAAGCCCGTCAGCAGCACCACCTCCGAGTCCGGCGCCCCCGCCTTCAGCTCCGCCGCCAGCGCCGTCCCATCCCCGTCCGGCAGGCGCAGGTCCACCAGCGCCACGTCGAAGCCCTCGCGGGCCCGCTCCCGCGCGGCCTTGCAGGTCGACGCGCCGCGCACCGCGTAGCCGGCGTCCCCCAGCAGCTCGTGGAGGTTGTCGAGGAACGCCGCGTTGTCGTCGACCAGCAGGATGCGCGCCGGGGGCTGGGAGACCGTCTGTGTCATGGGGAGGGCATGGAGCGGGTGGCGTGCGCGGACTCGAGCGCGCCCACCACTTCGCCGGTGTCGAAGGGCTTGGAGAACACGTCGATGACGGAGTCCACCGGGGCGAGGTCGGGCCAGGCGGTGATGACGAAGGTGGGGAGCCGCGGGAAGCGCGCGCGCAGCCGCCGGAGCGCCTCGCCATCCGGCCCCCCGGGCACGCGCAGGTCCACCAGCGCCGCGAACGGCCGCGCGCAGCACAGGTTCTCCGTGTCGAGCACCGACGCCGCCCGCACGCTGGAGAAGCCGCTCGCGCGCAGCACCTCGGAGAGGTTGTCGCTCAACGCGGGGTCGTCCTCCACCAGCACCACCAGCCCGTCCCGCCGCGCCCGCGTCAGCAGCTCCATCAACTGCGGCACGGGCACCGGCTTGGGCAGCACCGCGAGCAGGCCCTCGCGCCGCGCCGTCTCCAGGTCGTTCTCCCGGGGGTGCGCGGTGATGACGACGGCGGCGATGCCCGGGTCGAGCAGGCGGATGCGCCGCACCGCGTCCGCCCCGCTCATGCCGGGCATGCGCATGTCCGTCACCAGCGCGTCGAAGCGCGTGGCGCGCACCAGCGAGAGGGCCTCCTCGCCGCTGTGCGCGATGACGGCCTCGTGCCCCTCGTCGCGGAGGATCTCCGCCAGGTTCTCCGCCAGCGCGCGGTTGTCATCCAGCAGAAGGTACCGGCGCATGCGGGCCCTCCTCGGGACTCACGGAGAACTGGATGACGAAGCGGGCGCCCGCCCCTTCGCGCGGCGCATAGGTGATGCCGCCGCCATGCCGCTCCAGGATGCGGCGCACCAGCGGCAACCCCAGGCCGATGCCCCGCGCCTTCGTCGTCATCAACGGCTCGAACAGCCGGGGCCGGATGCTCTCGCTCACGCCGGGCCCGGTGTCCTCCAGCACCAGCTCCACCCCGCCGCGCTCGGACACGGAGCCCGTGAGCGACACGCTGCCGCCAGTCTCCTCCAACGCCTGGACGGCGTTCTCCAACAGGTTGACGAACACCTGCCGCAGCTGCCCCGCGTCGCCCTGGATGGGCGGCAGCGAGACGAGCCCCTCGGTCGTCACGGACACGCCCTCGGGACGCGACACCGCCTTGAGGGCCTCCTGCCACACCTCGTCCAGCCACACCGGCTGACGTTGGACGGGGCGGTCGCGAATCATGTCCAGCAGGTCGGAGATGATGTGGTTGGCGATGCCCACCTGCTCGCCGATGCGGTCGAGGTGCTTGTGGGTGCGCTCGTCCACCGTGGCGCCCGCGCGGCTGCGCAGGATGTAGAGCGAGGTCTCGATGACGCCCAGCGGGTTGCGCAGTTCGTGACCGATGGAGCCCACGAGCTGACCGAAGGTGGAGAGCCGCTCGCTGCGCGCCTGCTGGGCGAGCAGGTCCTCGCGGTAGGTGTGGAGCATGATGGCCAGCTCCAGGTCCAGGATGCGCCCCAGGGAGACGCGCGTGAACTGGCGCACCTCCGGCGTCGCATCGAACGCCGTGTCGATGACGTCGTCGAGCTCCTGCCTCAAGACGTTCATCGCGCCGAACATGTAGTGCTGCGGCAGCGAGATGCGCACGTGCATCCGGCCAATCCTGCAGCGCAGCTCGTAGTACGCCTCGTCCCACGGCCCGCGCAGCAGCTGGTCCATCCACACCTGCAGCGTGCCGCGCAGGTGCCCCACCTGGCTCTCGCCGCCCTCGAGCGCCTTGCGCGCGCCCTCGTGCTCCAGGATGCGGTCGTAGAAGACGCGTGAGATGCGTGGGAAATGCGGCTTCGCGATGGCGTGGAGCGCGACGAGCGCCTGCTCGTCCCGCGCGCCAAAGCCCACGTACCGCTTCAACTCCTCGAACAAGGTCTCCGCCATGGTTCCGGGTGAAGACTAACCGCTCACCCCGCGTCGGAGGGGAACCTCGAAGCAAGCGCCACGCCAGCGCACGTGTCCGGCGCCATGAGTTCGCGACGCGCAAGATTTGCGCGCCACCCCGTCCCGAGGGAGTGGCGCGCACCGCCTGCGCGGGGGCGCGGGTCGCGTGAAGCACCTCAGTGCATGCCGGTCCCGGGCCCCGTGCGGCCTCCGGCCAGCGCCTCGCGGGTCACCGTCTCGCGGCCGGTGGCCTTGCCCCGCTCGAGCAGGGACTTGAAGCGCAGCAGGTCGTCGTCCATCTGCCGCTTCGGGTCCACCCCGAGCAACCGGGCGAAGGCGTGGCCGATGGCGCCAGCGGGCGGGTTGTAGGCCAGGCGGATGTCCACCCGCGTCCCGCCCCGGGGCGTGGGCTCGAAGTGGACGACCCCGGCGTTCTCCACGGACGTCCCCTGCTCGCTCCGCCAGGCGAGCAGCTTGTTGGGGACGCGTCGGGTGACGACGGCGCGCCATTCGAAGTGCAGCCCGGCGGGCCCCTTCACCTTCCAGCGCGAGCGGCCCTCCGCGTCGACGCTCACCTCGTCGACGTGGGTCATGAAGCGGGGGAAGTTCTGCATGGCGTCCCAGAAGGCGAAGACCTCCTCCACCGGAGCGTTCACGGTGATGTCCTTGTGGAGGGTGATGGCGCGGGCGCCCACGCCGAAGCCCGTGAGCCGGCGCAGCTCCAGGTTGCTGAGCGCGCGCACGCCGAGCACCAGCCCGCCGGCCCCCACCAACGTGCCCACGAGCCCCCGCTGGCGCAGCGACCACGACGCCAGCGACAACCCGCCCAGCACGCCGACGAGCCGCGCGGAGGGAGACCAGCGCCTGGCCCCGAAGAAGCGGCGCGGGCGCCGGCGCTCGACGCCGCCCTGCAACTCCGGTTGTCGCCCCGCCTGCGCGTAGGGCATGAGACGGTTGTCCACCGCGCGCACGCCCCGCACGCGCGCCACCCGCGGGACGACGTGCCGCAGCTCGTCCATGAGGATGGAGCCCTCGAGCAACGCCACGCCGTTGCGCACCGTCACCCGCACGGACCCCGGATGCGAGCACACCCGGCCGAGCGCCGCGCGCACGCGCTCGCCCACCGTCACGTCGTCCACGTCCTCGGCGCGCAAGCGCCCCATCGACTCCACGAGCAGACCGCGCGAGCGCTGCGCCACGTCCCGCTTGATGACGCCGAGCGCGCTGCCCGCTTCGTGCGTCAGGTGCACCGCCCTGCCTTGCAGATGGGACCTGCGCCAGCGGCCGCTGCGCGGGTCGGCCCAGTACATCAGCCCCGCACCCACGCCCACGCCGCCGAGACTCCACCAGGCTGCCTTCATGTCGTGCCTCCTGTCCGTATGTCGCCTTCCGGGAAACGTGAAGGCGCGCGTGGCGCGGCGCAGCAATCCGGCCCGGCCGGCCTGACCACGCCCCGTCGGGATGCCCGCCGTCCCGCCGACGCATGGAGCCTCGCGTCCTCCGTCCCCGGCGCGCGCGAGGCGGTGCGCGCCCGCCTCGCCGTGCACAGGTTGTCCGCACCTCGGGAGTCCACCGGGACGCAAGGAGGCACGCACGCATGCACGCACCGCAGGGCCCTGGAGCACTCGCGCGACACCGTCGGGCCCGTCCACGGTGGGCGGTCCGGGCCTCGGCCCTCGTCGCGGCGGAGCCCGACCCCAAGCAGGCCCCTCCTCCGCCGGTCCCTCCACCTCCACCAGGGACCCCGAAGCCACCGCCCAACGCGCCGGTGAAGGAGCCAGAGCCGGTCCCACCCCGTCACGAGCCACCGAGCCGGCCCATCCCGGAGGAGGAGCCGCCGACGCGACGACCGCCGGAGATCGAACCGCCCCGGCCGCCCGGCATCGCCCCGCCGGGCATCCGCGATCCTCCGTCGCCGGGCCAGCCGGGCCGGCCGAACATCATCGCCTCCGCCTCGTCCGGGCCCACCTAGGGGCCCCGCCCCCGCCCGGGGTCGGGGTGTTTCCCGCGGGCGCCGCGATGGCCACTGTCATGGGGAGGACACCTCCCGTCGGAGGTGTCGAGGAGCCAGACGTGAGGGGGCCCGACTTCCAGGACCGTTTCATCGCCGGCCGCGAGCTCGCGGCGCTGCTGGGGCGCTACGCGCATCGACCGGACACCCGGGTGTTCGCCCTGCCCCGGGGTGGCGTGCCCGTGGGGTATGAGGTGGCGCGGGCCCTGGGCGCGCCGCTCGACGTGTTCCTGGTGCGCAAGCTGGGCACGCCCGACCACGAGGAGCTGGCCATGGGCGCCATCGCCACCGGAGGCGTGCGCGTCATCAACACCGACGTGGTGGACCAGCTCGGCATCTCCTCGGAGGAGATCGACACCGTCGCGGCCCGGGAGGAAGGGGAGCTGCGCAGGCGCGAGCGCAGCTACCGGCAAGGGCGCCCCGCGCTCGACGTGCGCGGGCGCCGCGTCATCCTCGTCGACGACGGCCTGGCCACCGGCTCCACGATGCTCGCCGCCGTGGCGGCCGTGCGGCGGCTCGCCCCCGCCCGCGTCGTCGTCGCCGTCCCCGTGGCGGCGGCGGAGGCCCGCGACGCGCTGGCGCTGGAAGCGGACGAGGTGGTGTGCGCGCGGACGCCAGAGCCGTTCTACGCCGTGGGCCTCTGGTACCGGGACTTCGCCCAGACGACGGATGACGAGGTGCGAGCGCTGCTCGCCCGCGCGGCGACGGAGAACGCGCTCTCCTCGGCGCCCGCCTGACCCAGTCCCCCGCGTGTCGCCGCCGACCCGAGCCGGGTCCGGAAGGCCCGGCCTCCTGCCCACCTCGCGACGAAGGCAGCGCTCCCAACGCCGGGATACACGGCACGTCCCTGGAATCCAGGTAGTCTCGCGGTCGCACACCCCATGCACGCGTTCCCCTCCCGTCGTCAGATGTTGCTGGCCGTCGTCCTGGCCGCGGCCAGCGCCGCGCTCATCGAATGGGCCTGGTCCGGCAGCGCCCCACCGAGCCCACTGGCGCGCGTCGTCGGCACCGCCACGTTGGTGCTCGTGTGCGCGGGCATCCCCGCGTTGGTACTGGCGCGCGCCCGGGAGCACACCCAGCGGGAGCGGGACGCGGCGCTGCGCAGCGCGGGGGACTCCAGCGCGCTGCGCGACGCCATCATGGACGTCACGCCGGTGGGGTTCGCCTTCTTCGACCGGAACCTGCGCTACATCCACGTCAACGCGGCGCTGGCGGCCATGAACGGCCTGCCCGCGGGAGGACACCTGGGCCGGCACGTGACGGAGGTGATGCCCGAACTGGGCCGCATGCTGGCGCCCCGGCTGCGACACGCCCTCGAGACGGACGACCCCGTCCAGGACACCTGCCTGGAGGTGGAGACGCCGGCGGCGCCCGGCGAGTCGCGCTTCTGGTTCGGCAGCTACACGCGGGTGCGGGGCTCGGGAGGCGAGGTGCTGGGCGTCATCGCCGCCCTCTCGGAGCTCACCGAGCGCATGCGCGCGGAGCAGAGCCTCCAGGAGCACGAGGGGCGCCTCGAGGTGCTCACGCGCTCGCTGCCGGACTACCTGTGGGGCGGCAAGCTGCGCGACGGACGGCTGCGCGACTTCTACTGCACGCCCGTCATCGAGCGCACCACGGGCTACCCCGCGTCCGCGTTCTCCGAACCCGGGCCGAACGGGGGACCGCCGCCCTTGTGGTCGGACATGGTCCACCCCGAGGACCGCGCGCGCTACCGCCAGTCCATCGAAGCCCTCGCGCCCGGCTCCGAGGTGGAGCTGGAGCACCGGCTCATCTGCGCCGACGGCCGCGTGCGCTGGGTGCGCAGCCGCGCCACGGCCTCCGCCCGGGACCTCCAGGGCGAGCTGCACGTGGGCTGCGTCGTCACGGACATCACCGACCGCTACCTCGCGGACGAGCTGCGCCAGCGCCTGCACGACAGCTTCCGCCGCTCCGCCCACGAGTGGCGCCGCACGTTCGACGCCGTGGCCTCGCCGCTCGTGGTGCTGGGCGCGGACGGCACCATCCACCGCCTCAACGCCGCCGCGTGCATCCTCTTCGGCGGGCTCGACCCGTCCGGACAGCCGCTGCACACCGCGGCCGGAACGCCCCCCTGGTCCAACGCGCTGCCGCTGGTGGACGAGCTGCGCCGCACCCGGGGCAGCCTCACCCGCGAGGTGAAGGACCCGCACTTCCGCCGCACGTGGGAGTTGTCCGCCGCGTGGGTGGACGAGGTCGGGAGCGAGGACTCGCGCATCATCCTCGTCGCCAACGAGGTGACGCGCCTGTTGGAGCTGCAGGCCAGCCTGCGCCGCAGCGAGACCATGGCCGCGATGGGCGCCATCGTCGCGGGCGTGGCCCACGAGGTGCGCAACCCCCTCTTCTCCATCTCCGCCGTCGTCGACGCGGTGGAGGTCACCGTGGGCAAGCGCACGGAGCTGGCCCCCTACCTCGACGTGCTGCGGGGCGAGGTCAAGCGCCTCAACCACCTCACCCAGGAGCTGTTCGAGTACGGGCGGCCCACGCGCGGCGAGTGGGTGGACGGCCCCATCCAGGGCGTGGTGGAGGAGGCCGTGGCCGCCTGCGTCCTCGGCGCGGAGAAGGGCGGCGTCACCGTCACCAGCTCGCTGGAGACCCGCCTGCCCGACGTGCGGATGGACGCGCGCCGGCTCTTCCACGTCTTCCGCAACGTGCTGGAGAACGCCGTGCAGTACTCGCCCGCGGGCACCACGGTGCGGGTGGCCACCGAATCCGTCGAGGAGGATGGCCGCCCCTGGGTCCGCTGCACCGTGAAGGACACCGGTCCGGGATTCCGGGAAGAGGACATCCCCCACGTCTTCGAGCCCTTCTTCAGCAAGCGGCGGGGAGGCACGGGGCTGGGGCTGTCCATCGTCCAGCGCATCGTGGAGGAGCACCAGGGGCTCATCCGCCTGCGCAACCATCCGGAGGGTGGCGCGGAGGTCACGCTGCTGCTACCAGCGGTTTGCTCGCAACCCGCCGCACTCCCCCTAGACTCGCTCGCCTCATGACCCGAACCCGCATCCTCCTGGTGGACGACGAACCCGGCGTACGGCTGGGAATGCGGGGCTATCTCACCGCCAAGGGCTTCGACGTGGACGAGGCCACCAGCCTGGCGGAGGCGCAGGAGCAGTTCCGCGCGCAGCGCCCCGACGTCGCGGTGGTGGACTACCGGCTGACGGACGGCACGGCGCTGGAGCTGCTGCCCAGGCTGAAGGAGATCGACGCGGCGGTGCCGCTCGTCGTGCTCACCGGCCATGGCTCCATCGAGCTGGCGGTGCAGGCGGTGAAGGAAGGCGCCGAGCAGTTCCTCACCAAGCCGGTGGAGATGGCCGTGCTCACCGTGGTGCTGGAGCGGCTCGTCGCGCAGCGGCGCGAGCGCCAGCGGCTGCGCGCCGACCAGTCCCGCACCGCCCGCGCGTCCGTCGACCCGTTCATCGGCACCAGCGCCGCCATCCGCGGCCTGCGCGCGGAGGCCGAGCGCATCCAGCACAGCGACAGCCCGGTGCTCGTCACCGGCGAGACGGGCAGCGGAAAGAGCGTGCTCGCCCGCTGGCTGCACGAGGGCGGCCCGCGCGCGGACGCCCCCTTCGTGGACCTCAACTGCGCCGCGCTGTCGAAGGACCTGCTGGATTCGGAGCTGTTCGGCCACGAGAAGGGCGCCTTCACCGGCGCCGTCAACGCCAAGCAGGGCCTGCTGGAGGTCGCCGACCGGGGCACCCTCTTCCTCGACGAGATGGGCGACATGGACCTGGCCGTCCAGCCCAAGCTCCTCAAGGTGCTGGAGGAGAAGCGCTTCCGCCGCCTGGGCGACGTGAAGGACCGGCGCGTCGACGTGCGCCTCATCGCCGCCACCCACCAGGACCTGAGCGCCGCCGCGCGCGAGAAGCGCTTCCGGGGAGACCTGTACTTCCGCGTCAGCACCCTCATCCTCCACGTCCCCGCCTTGCGCGAACGCCCGGAGGACATCCCCCTGCTCGCCCACCACTTCCTCGAGGAGCTGGGGCGCCCCCGGGGCCGGGGCGGCGTGGGCCTCCAGCCGGACGCGGAGTCCGCCCTCATGCGCTACGCGTGGCCCGGCAACATCCGCGAGCTGCGCAACGTCCTGGAGCGCGCCGTCCTCCTCTCCGGCGGCGGCCCCCTGTCCCGGGGCGACCTGCGCTTCGAGCCCGCCTCCGACGACGCCGGCCAGGAGGACGACCACCTCACCCTCGAGGAGCTCGAGCGCCGCCACATCGAGCGCGTGCTCCGCAAGGAGAACGGCCACGTGGAGCGCGCCGCGCTGCGGCTTGGCATCCCCCGCTCCTCCCTGTACGAGCGCCTGAAACGTTTGGGCATCAACAGATCCGGATTCCAGAAATCGGATCCGTAATCTGGACGGGGACGCGCGCCCAGGTCCGGCCGGGGTTTCGCAAGTGGTGGAAAAGGCGTCGGGCCTGGGTGCGGGCGACCCTGGCCCCGGGCTTGCTGAGGGCCCGGGGGCGTGTCCCAGAACATCCTCATCGTCGATGACGAGTCCTCCCTCTGCTGGGTGCTGGGGCAGTTCTTCACCGGCGCGGGGTACCGGGTGGACTCCGCCCAGGCCCTGGACGAGGCGCTCGGACTGATGACGACGGGGCGCTACGACCTGGTCATCAGCGACCTGCGCCTGAGCGGCACCCAGTCCGAGGAGGGCCTGGTGCTGGCGGATTTCGTGCGCCGCTACACCCCGGCCACCCGGGTGGTGCTGCTGACGGCCTTCGCGTCCCCGGAGCTCAGCGCGCGCGCCCGCGAGCTGGGCGTGGACCTGCTGCTCCCCAAACCCCAACCGCTGCCCTCGTTGGCGCAGCATGTCTCACAACTCCTCGCCGCTGCACGTTGATGCAGTCCCTACCCTTGAGGCAGCTTCACATCATGCGAGTGCCCCCCACCTCCCCCGGCCACCCCCTTGCGTCCGTCCCGAGGAGGGGCCGCGTCGCGCGCGCCCTCCGCGCCCTGGGGGCCGCGACACCGCTGCTGGCGCTCGCGCTCGGCGCCTCTCCCGCGCGGGCGCAGGTGTCGGCGTCGCAGGCCATCGACGTGCAGCAGTACAAGCCGGGGCCGGGTGCGTACGACGTGCTCGGCGTGCACGGCGCGCGGGTGGGCCAGCACCTCGACTGGAACGTGGGGCTGTCCGCCAACTACGGGGATGACCCGCTCAACCTGCTCGACCCGCGCAAGGACGCGTTCGTCTACCGCATCGTCGACAGCCAGCTCACCGTGGACCTGATGGGCGCCATCGCCCTGTTCGACCGGTTCGAGGTGGGCGTGTCGCTGCCCATCTCCACCACGACGTCGCAGGAGGCGGGCGACGTGTCGCCGTCGCTCGCGCGGGGCGTGGGGACCACGGGCGTGGGGGACCTGCGGCTGGTGCCCAAGGCGCGGCTGTTCACGACGGCGGGGGGCCTGTCCTTCGCCCTCGTCGCGCCGTTCACCCTGCCGACCTCCGGGGGCGACGAGTACCTGGGCTCGGGCGGCGTCACCTTCCAGCCGCGCCTGGTCGCCGAGTGGGCCACCCCGTCGGTGCGCCTGCTGGCCAACGCGGGCGTGAACCTGCGCGGCGAGGAGCGGCTGCGCAACCTGCGCGTGGGCAACGAGTTCGCCTACTCCGTGGGCGCGGAGGTGCCCCTCACCCAGGCCCTCACCGCGCAGGCCACGCTGGCGGGCGCGCTGGGCTTGAAGGAGACGAACACGGAGGAGCGCCCCCTGGAGGTGCTGGGCGCGCTGAAGTACCGCTTCACGAAGGAGCTGGCCGCGCACGTGGGCGCCGGGCCGGGCCTGACGCGAGGCTACGGCACCCCGAGCTTCCGCGTGCTGGGCGGGCTGAGCTGGACGGCGGGCGCGGGGGGTCGGCCCGCCTCGGTCGCGGCCACCACGCCCCCGCCGTGCGCGCTCGGTCCCGAGGACTTCGACGGCTTCCAGGACGACGACAACTGCCTGGACCCCGACGACGACGGCGACGGCATCCTCGACGGTCCGGACGTGTGCCCGGGCGAGAAGGAGACCTTCAACGGCTTCCAGGACGAGGACGGCTGCCCGGACGACCCCAACGCCCACCACGCCCCCACGCAGGACGGCGCGCCCCCGCCGCCGCCCGCGCCCATGACGCTGCCTCCGGCGCCCGTGGACACGGACGGTGACGGCCTGGTCGACGGCGAGGACCGCTGCCCCGCGGAGGCCGAGGACGTCGACGGCTTCGAGGACGGCGACGGCTGCCCGGATCCGGACAACGACAAGGACGGAATCCCGGACTCGGTGGACGACTGCCCGCTGGAGGCGGAGACCATCAACGGCGTGAAGGACGAGGACGGGTGCCCGGACCAGGGCAAGGCCCAGGTGCGCCTGGAGGGCTCGCGCATCGTCATCCTCGAGAAGGTCTACTTCGCGACCGGCAAGGACGTCATCCTGAAGAAGTCCTTCAACCTGCTGTCGCAGGTGGCCTCGGTGCTCAAGGCCAACCCGCAGGTCGAGCTGATCCGGGTGGAGGGCCACACCGACAGCCAGGGCGCGGACAAGGCCAACCTGGACCTGTCCCAGCGCCGCGCCACCAAGGTGCGCGACTTCCTGATGAAGGTGGGCATCGCCGGGGGCCGGTTGGAGGCGGTAGGCTTCGGTGAATCGAAGCCGGTCGACACCAACACGACGGCGCGGGGCCGGGAGAACAACCGCCGCGTCGAGTTCAACATCGTGAAGGTGGCCGAGCCGTCGGCGGAAGGAGCGACGCGATGAGGGCCACGGCGCCTTGGATGATGGTCATGGCGCTGGCCAGCGCCCCCGCCCTGGCGCGGGAGCCCGCCTCCGACGCATGCGGCGGCGTGCGCTTCGTCAACGGCCGGGTGGAGCTGGGACGCCCGCTGGCGCCGAAGGGAGAGCAGACCGAGGCGTGCCTGAAGCACGTGGCCAGCGTCCTCGTCACCCGCCCCGCCATCCGCTCCGTGACGGTGGCGGCCCGGCTGCCGGACACCGAGCGCCTGGACGGGCAGGGCCTCGCGGCGGCCAAGGCCGCGGCGGACATCCTGGTGGCGGCGGGCGTCCCCCGCACGCGCGTCTCCGCGGTGGCCCCTCCGGCCATCCCGGGCGAGGCCGGGCAGCTCCAGCTGGCATACGTCGAGCGTCCGGCCCAGCCCCGCGTGGCGCGGGTGGGCGCGGTCAGCGGCGAGGTCCTCGCCGGCCCGAGCCCCTCGGAGCTGAGCCCCCGGGGCGTGGGCGAGTCGCTCTACACGAGCGAGGTGCTCCAGACGGGCCCCCACGCGCGAGCGGAGCTGGAGCTGGCGGACTCCAGCCGCGTCCAGGTGATGCCGGACAGCCTGTTGCGGCTGGGCACGCTGGCGCTGGCCGCCAACGGCAAGCGCGAGGTGCGGCTGGAGCTGCTGCGCGGCACGGTGGAGACGCACGCCGCGCCGGGTGGCGACGGCTCCGTGTTCGAGATTCGCACGCGGGGGGCGGTGGCCGGCGTGCGCGGCACGCAGTTCCGCGTGTCCGCGCTGGATGACGGAGCCAGCCGCCTGGAGACCCTCGAGGGCAAGGTGGCGCTGGGCGCGGACACGGGCGAGGTCGAGGTCCCGGGCGGGCATGGCTCCCGTGTGAAGCCCGGGGCGGCGCCGGAGCCGCCGCGTCCGCTGCTCGCCGCGCCGCAGCTCAACGGGCCGCGCGGCGGCGGCTTCGCCACGCCTCCGCGGCTGGAGTGGTTCAAGGCGGCGGGCGCCACGTCGTACCGCGTGGAGCTGGCGCGCACCGCGGACTTCGCCGCGGGAGTGAAGGCCTACGACGCCGCGGGCCTCGAGTTCACCGTGCCGACGGAGTTCGAGGGCAAGTGGTTCTGGCGGGTGCTGCCCGTGGATCCGGACGGCTTCATCGGCTACCCCTCGAAGATCTTCGCGTTCGACGTCCACCGCTGAGTCGACGCGATGAGCTCCGCCCCCGAGCCCTCTCGCGGAGTCACCCTGCCCCGCCCCTCCCCCGCGACGCTGCGGGGAGGCGCGGCCCTGGTCGGCGTGGCCCTGGCGGTGCTCACCGCGTCGCGGGGCGGCGCGCCGGGCTGGGGGGAGCGGGCCCTCTACGACCAGGCGGTGAGCCGGCTGTTGCCGGGCGTCCCGCGCAGCGCCGACCTGGTGCTGGTGGAGGTGGATGATCGCACCCTCGAGGCGCTCGGCGAGCGCTGGCCGCTGTCGAGGACCACGTGGGCCCGCGCCTTCCACGCGCTGGCGCTCCGGAGACCGGCCACGGTGGCCGTGGACGTGGTGTTCGACCAGCCCGGACCGAGGGAGGCGCTGGAGCTGGGGGAGGAGCTGCTCGCGGCGCTCCAGTCGTCGGGGCTCGCGGCCCAGCCCGCTGGCGCGGCGCTGGTGACGCAGCTGGAGGAGAAGCTGCGCGCGCAGGATGGCGACGCGCGGCTGGCGGAGGCGCTCGCGGAGAGCGGCGCCGTCATCCTCGGCGCGGCGGCCCTCACGGACGACATGTCGTTGATGCCCTCGCTCGAGGATGGCGCGCTGGGCACGCCCCTGCCGATTCCCGTCGACACGCTGCGGCTCCAGGGGCGGGGACTCGCGGGCAGCATCGCCCCCTTGCGGATGGCGGCGCATGGCAGCGGCACGCTGAACATGCTGGTGGACCCGGATGGCGTCATCCGCCGCTATCCCTTCGCGGTGGGCGTGGGTTCGCAGTCCTGGCCGTCCCTGGCGCTGGCGACGGCGCTGCGGCTGATGCCCGAACAGGCGGAGGTCCTCCGGCGCAGGGCGGCCCATGATGATGGCGCGCCGTTGATGCGCCTGCCCGCCCCGGACTGGCTCCCCCGCGTGAGCCTCGGCGACCTCCTCCAGGCCGACCCCGCCTCGGTGGGACTGGACCTGGCCCTGCGGGGGAAGACCATCTTCGTGGGCGTCACCGCCACCGGGCTGCATGGCCAGAGCACGCTGCCCGGACAGGTCGCGGTGCCGGGCGTGGAGATCCACGCCTTCGCGCTCGACAACCTGCGCGCGGGCCGGCTGATGCGCTCGTCGGGTCCCGTCGCCTGGACAGGCGTGCTGGAGACCGCCTGTCTGTTGGGGCTGTTCGCGTTGCTGTGCCGGCGGATCCGCACCCCCGCGGGAGCCATCCGCGCGGCGGCGGTGCTGGGGACGCTCCACGTCGCGCTGGTCGGCTGGCTGGCGGCGGACCTGGGCTGGGTGATGCCGCTGATTCCGGCCTGCGTGGGCCTGACGCTGATGCTGATGGTGGACTACGCGGCACGCACCGAGGAGTTGGGGCGACAACGCGGTGCGCTGCGCAAGCTGTTCATCCGCTATCCCCAGACAGCGCCGGGGAGCACGACGCCCCCCACCGAGCCACGATAGCCGCACGCCCTCCCGCCTCCTGGAGAGGCGAGAGCCCCCGCACCTCCGGCAGGTCACGCAGGCGGGGCTTCCGTGGCACCATTCGACGTGAATGGTTCCCTATGCCCTCATCGCCGAGCCCGACCCTCATCGCGCCGCTGGTCTCCTCTCGCTCGTCGCCGGGGAAGGACTGGAGGGGGTGCTGGCGAGGGACGGCGCCGAGGCGCAGGAGGTGGTTCGCCAGCGCAACGCGCCCGCGCTGCTCGTCACGGACCTGGCGCTGCCGCGCGTGGATGGCTTCACGCTGCTGACGTGGCTGCGGGAGCGCAAGGACGCCAGCGCGACGCAGGTGGTGGTGGTGACGGCCTTCGACGAGCTGCGGGTGCGCGCGTGGCAGCTGAAGGACTCGCTCGGAATCCACTCGTTGCTCAGCCGCCGGGCACCGCTCGACGCGGTGAGGGAGACGGTGCGGCGCGTGCTGGCCGGCCAGCGCCCCCTCCCCGTGGCGCCCGCGGAGCCTTCGGAGGAGGACGAGCGACGTCGACTGGAGCGCATCGCCGCCATGCGCCTGGTCGACGAGGGTCCGCCGGAAGAGGAGCTGCAGGGGCTCGTCACCGAGGTGGCCCATGCCTTCGCGGTGCCGGTGGCGCTGCTGACGTTGGTGCTGGGAGAGCGGCAGTGGTTCAAGGCCCACGTGGGTCTACCGCCCTCGCTCGCGAGGGACCGGGGCACGCCGCGCGACTGGGCGTTCTGTCACCACGTCGTCCAGGGCAAGGAGTCGCTGGTGGTGCCGGACGCCACGCGCCACCCGGTGTTCCGCGACAACCCGCTGGTGCGCGACGGCATCGTCGGCAGCTACGCGGGAGCGCCCCTCGTGACACCCGCGGGCGAGGTGCTGGGCACGCTGTGTGTCATCGATACGCGGCCGTTGATGCTCGGCACCGAGGACCTGGCGGCCCTGCGCGAGCTGGCCCGCCGGGTGGCGGGGGACCTGGAGCTGAAGTCGCGAGGCCACCCGGCCCTCCAGGAGCGGGGACGCGCGCCGAGCGACGCGGCGCCCACGGAGGCGTCCGCGCTCGCGCAGCTCCGGGAGGCCATCCAGGCCCTCGACGTGGCGACGATGCTGGTGGCGCCAGGGCGGCGTCCCTTCGCCTGCAACGCGGCGATGGCGGAGATGCTCGGCGTGCCGGCGGACCGCATCCCGGGGATGTCGTTCGACACCTTCTGCCAGTACGTCGAGGGCCTCAGCGCGTCGCCCTCCGGTCGCGTGCCCGAACTGGACCTCGCGGCCGAGTCGTCCCGGGGACTGCACCTCACCCTGGCGTTGGAGCTGCCCCGACCTCGGCGGGTGCGCTGGGTGGCGCGCCCGTTCCCCATCCCGGGCGGCGTCGCGCAGCTCCTGACGCTCATCGAGCTGGGCGGCACCGCGCCGCGCGAGGAGCGGGAGCGGGGCCTGCGCGTCGACGTGCTCACCGGCCTGGCCACGCGACGCGCGGGGGAGGAGCGGCTGCTGCGGGAGATTGGCCGGTGCCGACGGGATGGGCTGCCCTGCGGCGTGCTCCTGGTGGACCTGGTGGGGCTGGGGCGCATCAACATGACGAAGGGCTTCGACGCGGGTGACCACGCGCTGCGCGACGTGGCCCGCAGGCTCGACGGCGTCGGCGGGGCCGCGGGCTTCGCGGTGCGATGGGAGGGCGGCGCGATGCTGGTCGCCCTGCCGGGACTGGACGCGGTGGCCGTCGAGGCCCTCCGAGAGCAGCTCCTGGCCGAGGTCGACGCGCCGCGCGTCCATACGGCGACTTCGATGGTGGAGGGCGAGGAGGACCCGCACGACACACTGGCGCGGGTCCATGCCGCGATGGCGCGCGCGAAGCTGGAGTGGCGGAGCCCGCCCCTGACAGGCTGACGGCGCGTCAGGCGGTGTAGAACGGGAGTCCGCCATGGCTCCCATGCCCGACCGCCTGCTGCTGCCGCTCGAGTTCGACCCGCTCCCGCTGCGCGACGAAGTGCTGGCGCTGCCCCCCGAGGCCTGGGTGCCGCACTTCAACACGCGCTTCTACGAGGGTGAGTGGAGCGGCGTCCCGCTGCGTTCGGTGGGCGGGATGGAGGGGCGGATGTACCCGGACCCCACCGCGCGGGAGGCCTACGCGGATACGCCGGTGCTCGCGCGTTGCCCCGCGCTGCGACGCGCCCTGGCGCGCTTCCAGTGCCCCATCGGCTCCGCGAGGTTGTTGAAGCTGGCGGCGGGCGCGAACATCCGCGAGCACACGGACTACAACCTCGCCTTCGAGGACGGCGAGGTCCGCCTCCACGTCCCCATCCTCACCCACCCGGACGTCGTGTTCGTCCTCGCGGGCGAGCGCGTGCCGATGCGCGCGGGCGAGTGCTGGTACCTGAACTTCAACCTCCGCCATCGCGTGGACAACGCGGGCGACACGGACCGCGTGCACCTGGTGCTCGACTGCGGGGTGGATGACTGGCTGCGCGACCTGTTCGAGCGGGCCACGCGCCAGGCCACGGAGGCGCCCCATGTCGGCTGAGGACTTCGCGCGCTTCCAGGCGCTCGTGCTGGAGGACGTCCCGCTCCAACAGGCGCTCGCCGCGACGAAGGACGTGCCCGCGTTCATCACCCTGGCCCGTCAGCTCGGCGCCGAGCGCGGCTGCCACTTCACGGACGCGGAGGTGCGGGAGGAGATCCGCGCGGCCCGCCAGCAGTGGTTGAGGACGTGGCTATGAGCGGCCCCCTCGACCTGACGGGGTGGATTCCGGGACGCCTGGAGCGGGACGCGCGGACGAACCAGCCCCTCGTCGACTGGTGCCACCTGGGCACGCGGCGCTTCACGGACCCGTTCTTCGCGGAGACGCTGGAGCGGCGCCTCCGCCACCCCTTCCCCCTGCTCTTCCGCCACCGCACCGGCATGGAGGTCCTGGAGGAGAGAGCGCGCACCCACCCGGGGCTCCCCGTGCGGGGGCTCATCTTCCACCTGTCCCGTTGTGGCTCCACCCTGCTGGCCCAGCTCCTCGCGGCGCTGCCCCGCGCCGTCGTGCTCTCCGAGGCGGGCCCGGTGGACCACGTGCTCCGCGCCCACCGGGCCTTCGATGACGTCTCGGACGAGCGCCGCGTCACCTGGCTGCGCGCGCTCGTGTCGGCGCTGGGGCAGCGGCGCGCCCCGGAGGAGGAGGCGGTCTATCTCAAGCTCGACGCGTGGCACGTGCTGGAGCTGCCGCTCATCCAGCGGGCCTTCCCGGGGGTGCCGTGGCTCTTCCTGTATCGCGACCCGGTGGAGGTGATGGCCTCGCACCAGAAGCACGCGGGCGCGCACATGATGCCCGGCGTGCTCGACCCGACGTGGTTCGGCCTCGAGGCCGAGCGACTCCAGGCGCTCTCCCGTGAGGAGTACGGCGCGCGCGTGCTCGCGGCGCTGTGCGAGGAGGCGCTGCGCGGCTACCGCACGCGCACGAGTCCCGCGCGACTGGTGAACTACCGACAGCTCCAATCGGAGGGCGTGGCCCTGCTCGTGGACCTCTTCGGACTGGAGCCCTCGAAGGCGGAGGAGACCCTCCTCGCCGAGGCCGCGCTCCGCGACGCGAAGAACCCGGTCGTCCCCTTCAACGACGATACCGAGGAGAAGGCACGAAGCATCTCCGAGCCCTCCCGGAAGATGGCGGAGCGCTGGGTCCGGCCCGTCTACGAGCGCCTGGAGGCCGAGCGGCTCGGCACATCGTCGACCTAGCGGCGCCCCGCCTCCGAGCCCGCGTCCGGCGTGTCACGGCCCCACGTGCAGGGGTGCCCTTGGTGTGACGTCGCGGCCCCTCTCCGAGAAAGCTCGTCCTCTCCTAAATGCCTGTAACTCCTGGGGGGCCCTTCCCTTCGGCCCCCCTTGCCGGTCGGTTCCCGCGTTGACACCCTGCGTTGCGCCATGCTACCTACCGGTCGGTAGGTCGCGATGCTGCAAAATTTACAGTCACCTGCGAAGGGGCACACGTGACGCACGGACGGAAGCCGGATGAGGGTGAGCGGTACCGGGTCATCCTGGAGACGGCGGCGCGGCTCATCTGCGAGCGCGGCTACGAAGGCACGTCGATGCAGGAGATCGCCGCCGCGTGCCGGATGACGAAGGCGGGGCTCTACCACCACATCCAGAACAAGGAGCAGCTGCTCTTCGCCATCATGAACTACGGGATGGACCTGTTCGAGGAGCAGGTCCTCTCGCGGGTCCAGCACATCGAGGACCCGGTGGAGCGGCTGCGCGCCTGCATGCGCCACAACATCCTGTTGGTGACGCGCGGGTGGAGCAAGGAGGTCATCATCATCCTCCACGAGCACGCCACGCTCACCGGCGAGGCGCGCGCCTTCATCGACAGCCGCAAGAAGCGCTACGTCGACTTCCTGGAGGAGGCCTTCGCGCAGGCCGCGCAGCAGGGACGCATCCGCCCGGTGGACCCCACCATCGGCGCGTTCTCGTTCCTGGGCATGGTGCTGTGGGTCTACAAGTGGTTCAAGCCGGACGGGCGACTGACGGACGAGCAGATCGCCGACGGCATGGTGGAGCTGCTCTTCCCGCCCATCGTCGCGGCGGCGGTCGACGGCCAGCCCGGTGTCTCGTCGTTGCGCGTGGTGCCTCGCGCGGCGGCCTCCGGCTCCGGCAACACGGAGGAGTCGTGAAGACCGCGCGCTGGTGTTCGCTGGAGGAGGCGGTCGCCTCGATTCCCGACGGCGCGTCGCTGGCCACCGGCGGCTTCATGCTGGGCCGCGCGCCCATGGCGCTGGTGATGGAGCTCATCGCCCAGGAGCGCCGGGGCCTGAGCCTCATCTCGCTGCCCAATCCCCTGCCCGCGGAGCTGCTCGTGGCGGCCGGGTGCCTGGCGCGCGTGGACATCGCCTTCGCGGCGCTCAGCCTGGAGGGCCGTGTGCGGCCCATGCCCTGCCTCAAGCGGGCCATGGAGCAGAACACCATCGCGTGGCGCGAGCACGACGGCTACCGCGTCGTCCAGCGCCTGCGCGCCGCGTCCATGGGCCTGCCCTTCATCCCCGCGCCGGACGCGGACGTGTCCGGGCTGGCGCAGGCGGAGCCTCCGCGCACGGTGGTGGACCCGTTCACCGGCGAGAGCGTCCCGGTGGAGCCCGCCTTCTTCCCGGACGTGGCGCTCATCCACGCGCGCGCGGCGGACGAGCGCGGCAACCTCTACATGGAGGACCCCACCACGGACCTGCTGGTGGCGGGCGCCGCGCGCAGGGTCATCGCCACGGTGGAGGAGCGCGTGCAGCGGCTGCCCCGCGCCACCATCCCCGGCTTCCAGGTGGACCGCATCGTCCTGGCGCCCGGCGGCGCGCTGCCCACCGGCTGCGCGGGCCTCTATCCCCACGATGACGCCACGCTGGCGCACTACCTGTCGCTGGCGGAGACGGGCCGCGAGGCCGAGTTCCTCGAGTCGCTCGAGGCCCGGAGGGCCGCATGAGTGCAACGCTGGACATCACGCCCGCGGAGACGGTGGTCTCCGTCCTGGCGCGGCAGATCGACGACGGCGCCGTGGTGGCGACGGGCGTGGCCTCGCCGCTGGCCATCCTCGCCATCGCGGTGGCGCGGGCCACGCATGCGCCGAACCTGACCTACCTGGCCTGCGTGGGCTCGTTGGATCCGGACATCCCCTCGCTGCTCCCCTCCTCCGAGGACCTGGGCTACCTGGAGGGCCGCTCGGCGGAGATCTCCATCCCGGACCTGTTCGACCACGCGCGGCGAGGCCGGGTGGACAACGTCTTCTTCGGCGCGGCCGAGGTCGACGCCACCGGGCGCACCAACATGACCGCCAGCGGCAGCCTGGACCGCCCGAGGACGAAGTTCCCCGGCGTGGCGGGCGCGGCGACCCTGCGCCAGTGGGTCAACAAGCCCGTGCTGCTGGTGCCCCGCCAGTCGCGCCGCAACCTGGTGCCCGAGGTGCAGGTGGCGACGACGCGCGACCCCCGTCGCTCGGTGAGCCTCATCTCGGACCTGGGCATCTTCGAGCTGGGGCCCGCCGGCGCGCGGCTGGTGGCGCGCCACCCGTGGGCGACGGTGGAGGGCATCGCCGAGCGCACGGGCTTCGACTTCATGGTGGAGGACGACCTCCCCGTCACCCCGCTGCCGGACGCGAGCACCGTCGCCGCCATCCGCGCGTTGGATCCCCGTGGCCTCCGCGACCAGCTCGTCGGGGCCTGATCATTCGCCACATTCGCATTCGCGTTTCTCGGAGGTACGGAGATGAAGGCCGTCGTTCTGCGCAGTTTCGGTGAAGCCGGCAACCTCAAGCTGGAGAACGCCCCCGTCCCGACGCCGGGTAGGGGCGAGGTGCTGCTGCGCGTGCACGCCTGCGGCGTCTGCTACCACGACGTCATCAACCGCCGCGGCAACCTGCCGCGCACCAGCGTCCCCGCCATCCTCGGCCACGAGGCCGCCGGCGAGGTCGTCGCCGTGGGCCCGGACACGCCGGGGTGGAAGACGGGCGACCGCGCGGCGACGCTCCAGCGCATGTCCTGTGGCGAGTGCGCCCTGTGCCGCGCCGGGCGCAACAGCCTGTGCAAGACGGACAACCGCTTCTTCGGCGAGGAGCTGCCCGGCGGCTACGCGCAGTTCATGGTCGCGCCCGTGCGCGGCCTGGGGCGCGTCCCCGCGTCGCTGCCCTGGGAGGAGGCCGCCACCGTCTGCTGCACCACCGGCACGGCCGTGCACGCGCTACGCACGCGAGGCAAGGTCCGCGCGGGGGAGACGGTGCTCATCACCGGCGCCAGCGGCGGCGTGGGCATGTCCGCGGTGCAGCTGGCCAAGCTGGACGGCGCGCGCGTCATCGCCGTGACGTCCGGCGAGGCGAAGGTGCAGCCCTTGCGCGAGGCGGGCGCGGACGAGGTCATCCTCTCGCGGGGCCTGGAGTTCGCGTCGGAGGTGCGCAAGCGCACGTCCGGCCAGGGCGTGGACCTGGCGGTGGAGATCGTCGGCAGCGCCACGTTCGACCAGACGCTCAAGTCGCTGACGCCGGGTGGCCGCCTCGTGGTCGTGGGCAACCTGGAGTCGGGCATCGTCCAGGTGAACCCCGGGCTCGTCATCGTGAAGGAGCTGGAGATCATCGGCGCCTACGCGACGAACCAGGCGGAGCTGGACGAGGCGCTGCGGCTGACGGCCACCGGTGGGGTGCGCCAGTTCGTCACGGACAAGGTGCCGCTGGCGGAGGCGGCGCGGGCGCACTTCCGGTTGGAGAACCGCGAGGTGGCGGGCCGGCTGGTGCTGGTGCCGCCCGAGGCGTGAAGCAGCGCAGGCAAGCCCACGAGCAGTTGACGCACGATTCGAGGAAGCGAGGAGTCCCATGAAGAGGCGGGTTGGAATCGAAGCGCTGGCGGTGGCGGTGCCGTCCCGGTACGTGGACATCGAGGACCTGGCGCGGGCCCGGGGCGTGGACCCCGCGAAGTTCACCGCGGGCCTGGGCGCCAGGGAGATGGCCGTCACGGACCCCGGCGAGGACACGGTCGCGCTGGCGGCCACGGCGGCGGCGCGGCTGGTGCGCCAGCAGGACGTGGACCCCTCGCGCATCGGCATGCTGGTGGTGGGGACGGAGACGGGCATCGACCACTCGAAGCCGGTGGCGTCCCATGTCCAGGGCCTGCTGAAGCTGCCGCGCACCATGCGCACCTTCGACACGCAGCACGCCTGCTATGGCGGCACGGCCGGGCTCATGGCGGCCACGGAGTGGATCGCCTCGGGTGCCAGCGGGGGCAAGGTCGCGGTGGTCATCTGCTCGGACATCGCGCGCTACGGCCTGAACACGGCGGGCGAGCCGACGCAGGGAGGCGGCGCGGTGGCGCTGCTGGTCTCCGAGCAGCCGGACCTGCTGGCCGTGGACGTGGGCCTGAACGGCGCCTGCACCATGGACGTGTACGACTTCTGGCGGCCCGTCGGTCGGCGTGAGGCGCTGGTGGACGGGCACTACTCCATCAACTGCTACCTGGAGGCGCTGTCCGGCGCGTACCGGGGCTGGCGCGAGAAGGCGCTGGCGGCGGGGCTGGTGCGCTGGGGGAGCACGCTCCCGGGCGAGCAGCTCGCGCGCATCGCCTACCACGTGCCCTTCTGCAAGATGGCGCGCAAGGCGCATACGCAGCTGCGCCTGTGCGACCTGGAGGACGCGGTGGGCCCCGGACCGGGGACGCCCGAGGCGCGCGAGGAGGTGGCGAAGTCCGCCGCGAGCTACGACGCGCAGGTGGCCACCTCGCTGGGCCTGAACGCGCGCATCGGCAACGTGTACACGGCGTCGCTGTACCTGGCGCTGGCGGGCCTGCTCCAGAAGGAGGCGGCGCAGCTCGCGTCGCAGCGCATCGGCCTGTTGTCCTACGGCAGCGGCTGCATGGCGGAGTTCTACTCCGGCGTCGTCGGGGAGAAGGCGGCCGAGCGCATCGCCCGCGCGGACCTGGACGGCGTGCTGGCGCGTCGCGAGCGCGTCTCCATCGAGGAGTACGAGCGGCTGATGAAGCTGCCGTCGGATGCTCCCGAGGCGAAGGCCCCCGCGCCGGGCGCGTTCCGGCTCACGGAGATTCGTGACCACAAGCGCCTGTACGTCGAGGGCGCGTAGTCCGTCGCGAGCCGGGGTCGCGCGTGACGGGCGTCATCCGTCGCGCGCGGGCCTCGAGGGATGAGTCCCCGTGCGAGGGCCTGGGCGCGGGCCCCGCGCTGGAACGGGAGTACGAGCCGCTCGAATCAGCGCCAGGACTTCGCGTCGCCAGTGGCCCAGCGGCGCTCGTTCTCCAGGAGCGCGGCGCGGACCGGCGCCGCCCCCTGGTCGAGTCGCGGGCCCCCGAGGAGTCCCATGACGACCCGGGCGACGACCTCCGTCGCGGGCCAGGGCGTCCCCTGGTGGAGGATGGCCGACCAGCTCGTGCGCCCCTGGGGCTCCAGTTCGAGCAGGGCACCGAGGTGGGCCGGCGTCTCCGTGGCGCGACGATGGACGTGAAGCAGTCGCGCCCCGTCCGTCGCTTCGAGTGCATCGAGTCCCGTCGTCATCGTGGGCAATCGAGCAACCCCGGCCCCTCTCCGGGGAATGGCGCCCGCGCGGGAATCCCTCGCCATACGTCAGATGCCACGCCATCCTCCGTCCGCGCCGGCACCCCACTCAGCAGGAGCCCACGTGCAGCCCTCGTACGCCGACCTTCGTGACAAGACGCTCGCCGCCCTCGACTCGCAGGACGCGAACACGGCGTTCAGGACGTTCCGAAGCGTCCTCCGCTACCCCGGGGTGCCCGAGCTGAGGACGAAGGAGTGCTGGAGCGAAGCATGGGAGGTGTTCGCGCGCATCGCGACGGTGTTCGCCGGAGAGGAGTTCGCTCGGCAGGTGCGCGGCATCTCCCCACTGCCGGATGACCCGGGGCCGTACTACACGCTCGGCTACGAGTTCATCGAACAGGGCCTCAACGACCTCGCGGCGACCGTCCTCCAGCGCGCATACGAGCTGGCCCCGAACGCCGAGGCCATCGTCTATGAGTACGTGTCCGCCCTGGAGCGCATCGGAGCGCACGGCCACGCGGTGCTCGCGCTGGCGGCCCCTCCGGGGCTCGCCGACACGCGATTCATGGCGTGCTACCTGCTCGCGTACAACTCACTGATGACCGGAGACCTCGACGAGCTCCGGCGCCGGATTCCCCTGCTGGAGCGTCTGCGCCATTTCCCTGCCGCGCTTCCGGACTCTGCGCCCGAGCAGTTGCCCCAACTGGATGTCATGACGGCGCGGCTGCGGCGCTTCCTCGCCCGCGCCGAGGCCGTCCGCCGCGCGACGCCGCTCGACCTCACCGACCTGCGCGGCTGGCAGTTCGTCACGACCGGGACCGTGTTGCTCCACCTGTCCCCCTATGGTTTCGACGAGGGCATGACGGGACGCTATGCCTTCGTCCAGGACTCACAGGAGCTCTGCCTGGAGGGGCTCCGCCGCGTGGAGGCCACCCTGAAGCACGCGGGGGTCCGTGTCCCCCGCGTGTTCGTGCTTCCTGACCGGAACAGCGCCATCCTCGCCCACGCGGCGGCGAAGCACCTGGGCGTCCCCGCCGAGCCATGGCCGGAAGGCGGCAGCGAGGCCCCCGGGCTGCTGGTCGCCTACGACGTGTCGGACCTGGATCAGGAGCTGTTGGCATCGCTGCGCGTCCATCGACCGGGACAGGTGTTCTGGAGCCACCTCACCTGCTGGACCGAGGCGACTGCCTTCGCGGTGGACCTGACCACGTACCTCTATCAGAACAAGACGACCCCCTGGGGCGAGCGCCTGAAGGTGAACCCCGAGACGCGCAAGGTGGAGCGGACCCAGCCCGACGATCGCCCCGTCGAGACGCTGGCGAACGAACTCCTCTCGGCGCGGTTGGAGGCGAACGCGTTGGATGACCTGCCCACGCTCCTCGCCCTGGTCGACGGAGTGAAGGGCCTCACCGACGACGCGGCGCCAGGCTGGGCGCGCCCCGAGGGGCTTCGCCCCCGACAGCTCACCGACTCTCCCGTGAAGAGCAGCCAGTTCGTCTGAACTCCGACGCCCTGGCTGATGCACGGAGCAGGAGATCGACGCGCTCGTGAAATAGTGAATGATGAAGGTTCGTTTCTCCGGAGAGCGGGCAACCGACCCCAGCACCCTCCGGGAGTAGAACGAATGAGCCATCACGCATCCCCCTCTTCCGCGCCAGCACGCGCGGCGACACGCCGAGTCGAGACTCGCACGTGGCGCACGTGGCTTCCCTCGCTCATGGTGATGGGAGCCACAGCCAATCTCACCGCCTGCGCCACACCGTCCACGCTCGCCGTGTCACCAGCCGGGGTGCCCTCTTTCAGCGACGACATGCTGTCGCCCGAGTTCTGGATCCGCCGCGCGCCCGATCCGGATGCGGTGCTGCTCGATGCCCGGCAGGTCACGGAGAAGCGCCTGCGCGCCTTCGGTCCAGATGGCGGACTGCTCGACCTGAAACAGCTCCCCACCACGCTGACGCGGGAGCGAGTCGCTCGGTGGATCAGCGATGCGGAGCGGACGCCCATCCGTGCGGTCATCGACGAAGAGGGACAGCCGGTGACAGCGGAGACGCTCGACGGACTGCGGAAGAACGCCGCGGCCGAACAGCTCCCTGAAACCTCCGCCGCCCGCTACGGGCTCAGCGTGCGGCGCACGCCCCTGCGGACACTGCCATCCGCTCGACAGTTCTTCGCCTCCGAGGACCTACGCGACTACGAGAGCCTCCAGGCCGGCGTCCTGTTCCCTGGCGAGCCCGTCGTCATCGCGCATCACAGCGCGGACCAGCAATGGCTGTTCGTCATGACGACTCAAGGGCCGGCGTGGGTGCGCGGCGTCGACATCGCGGAAGGCACGGCGGACGCCGTCTTCTCCTACGTGGAGAAGGAGCCCGGACGGGTCGTCACGGGCGATCAGGTGCGCACGGTCTTCACCCCCGAGGCACCGGCCGTGTCCGAGCTCGAGCTCGACATGGGGACGGCGTTGCCCCGAGCCGACGTGGCGCCCGGCGAGCCCGTCAACGGCGCCAGCAGCTACGCCTCATGGCCCGTGCTCCTGCCAGTGCGCAGGCAGGACGGTACGCTGGCCTTCGGGAGCGCGCTGTTGCGGCGCACCGCGGATACCGCGCCGGGCTATCTGCCGCTGACGCGGGCCAACATCCTCCGTCAGGCGTTCAAGTTCCTCGGCGAGCGCTACGGCTGGGGTCACCAGTTCAACGCACGCGATTGCAGCGGACTGACCAGCGAGGTCTTCCGCAGCATGGGGCTGCAACTGCCCCCCAACTCCGGGTTGCAGGGGAAGAGCGCGGCGCTGAACCACCGCCTCTTCACGGCCCAGGACTCACATGCCGAGCGGGTGCGCGCACTGGAGCAGGCACAGGTGGGCGACCTCGTCGTCGTCCCCGGCCATGTGCTGATGATCATCGGCCACGTGAATGGCGAGCCCTACGTCATCCAGGACGTTCCGTATGCCGTGTTCAAGGACCCGACCACCCAGCAGCTCCGCAAGACGAAGCTGAACCAGGTCTCCGTCACCCCGCTGCTGCCACTCCACGCCGACGACACGACCCTGTACGTGGACGCGATGACCAGCCTCGTGCACGTCACGCGGCCATAGGCTCCAGGGCCCGGCGCCAGCCCGCTCGCGCTCAGGCGCTGAAGGCGCGAATCGTCACGGAGATCCGCCGTCCGCGAGCCTGCGCGGAGGGCGGAACCTCGTGCGTGAAGGCACGATTCGTCGACCACGGAATCACGATGACCCCGCCGTTCACGGCGGGGATGTCGATGAAGCCCTCCCCCTTCCAGGGCCGCATGCGGAACGCGCGCTGCTCTCCGAACGAGAGCGTGACGATGGGGGTGCCCTCGACGCGGTTGACGTCGCTGTCGCGATGCTTGCCGATGTAGTGGTCCTCCGAGCCTTCGTACCAGTTCAACAGCAGGCCATTGAGGCGTGCGTCGAACTCGGCATGAGACCACCGCAACCACGCCTCCATCGCTGGAGTCAGGGGCAAGGCCCGGTTGACGCGCCCCGTGTAGTGGTAGTCCGCGCCGTAGGCCTGCTGCCAACGCGGCGTGCGGACCCGCCTCCCATGAATCATGATCTCGTGGAACTCCACCGGGTGGAGTGCCCACAGCGCCTCGAAGGCATCTGCCGTGAGCACGAGCTCGGGAGGCAGCTCCCCCACCAGGACCTCGTGTCCATCGCCGAGCGGAATCGAGCGGTACCCAGTCATGGACTGAACCTATGTCCAGCACCCCGACCGGGGCAAGGACCCGGAGGCCGTGCCCCCACCCCGGCGGAAGAACCCACTCGAGGTCCACGGTCCTCCCCGGAGCCCGGGGCTCCCTGACCCGCGAGAGCCCGGGTGCCCGTCCGCCACGGGCGACTCATCTCCGCCGTCAACCCGATGCCGCTGTGGGCCACGGTGGGAGTCAGGGTGACGAACCAGGACACCGGCGCGGAGCAGGCGTCAGCCAGGAGCAGCACCCCGGCGAGCAGATAGATGCGCCGACAACAGTTCACGAGGGCCTCGAGACGTGACGGCCCTCGAGACGGGCTTCCCCCGAATGCCCTGGCTTCGGAAACTGGGCAGCATCTGAATCTGAGCTACCCGTACAATCCGAGGACCGGTCGCGCCTCGGCCTGGGGAGAACGGCCTGAATCGGGCACCGGGTCGCGAGCCCCCGGCCACATCCAATTCACAAAGTCGCCCCGCCAGGCATCACATCGTGCGGAGCGGACCGTGGTCGTCGCAGTGCGAGTCGTGCACGTGGTGCAGGTGCCCCTCGACGAGGTAGTCGACGTGGTCCCCATGGGGGACGCCCTCGTGTCCGCAGTCCGGGCCGTGCTTGTGCCCCTGTGCGTGGCCCGTGCACTGATGGGACGGCGTACAGCGACTCGGGTTCGTCGCGTCCACCGCGATGGTACATTCATCGATGTGGCCGTTGTGGCTGTGGTGAAGGTGCCCCTCGTGCATGTAATCGACGTGGTCGCCGTGCTTCACCTGGGTGTGACCGCAGCCACCACCGTGAACGTGCTCGTGATTCGTGTGCGTCGTGTGCGCCATGTGCTGCCTCCGTCCACGGCGGTATAGGGAGCCGGAGGCCCGCCATGAAGCTCCCGAAATCGCCCCACTGTGCCCGGCACGACGAACCTGGAACGGCTCTTCATGATTCGAGACACGCGCTGGTCCTCGCGGCTTGGACGCGGGGCCAGACCCTCGGCGGCTTGATTGCCCGCATGACGCAGTCCGTGACTTGCCCCCCTGGGTGGCCCCTGCCTGAGGATTCGTTGAGTAGCGATTCGATAATCCCATGGCCCGTCCTGTCTCGATCCGCGACGAAGACATCCGGGCCATCTCCGCCATGGGCGCCGAGCGGGCACGCGTGTCGGAGGACATCATCTTCCGCCGCTTCACCGCGCTGTCCGTGGGGAAGCTCGAGCTCATCCCCAGACGTGCGCCTGGGTTCGGGCAGCCTGTGGTCGAGCGCCTCGGGAGGTCTCGACCTCATCAACGACTACGCACCGCTCGACGGCAACCGCGAGCGCATCGACTCCGACCTCCCGGGCTCGACGAAGCCAGCCCCGTACCTGCGCGCCTTAGCAGCAAATCGGTGGCGCTGTCCGACGCGGACGTCCGGCGGCTCATGAGAACCTATGCCCAATCCTTCATCACGCTGGTGGACGAGAAGATCGCGGACAAGAACGCCGTCGCCGAGGTGAAGGCAGCCACGCTCCAGGCCCAGCAAGCCCTGTGGATGGAGAATGACGAGGCGTATGTGGCCGCGATGCACAGCCTGGACGCGGCGGTGGCTCCGCTCAGCACGGGTGACCAGCACACCATCGCGGAGCTCGGCGCCCGGCTGCTCGAATCGGGCATCCCTGGAACGGGGACGACCCAGCCGTAGGCCCAAGCCTCGTTCGTGAAGCACCTGGAGGCACGTCAGGCGTCGAGCCTCCAGGCAGCTGTGCGAGGAGCTGGGCCGGCCGAGGCCTGGTGCGCGTGTCCGTGGCCATCATGGGGCGTACGCTCGCCGCCCTCGGCGTCCATGAGGTCGGATGGGTGGCGCTTCCCCATGTCCTCACGGCGCTCACCGTGCCGAGGTTCGACCACACCCTCTCGGGTTTCGGAACAGGCTCTCCGACCAGCGGCGATGGTGCTCGATGGCCGCGAGTCTCGTCTCAGGGAGGCAGGCAGACGTTCAGCACGAACGTGGCGGTCTTTGCCTCCGCGTCGTTGAAGGCGAGGTCGGGCAGTCCGTCCGCGTTCCAATCCGCGATGAGCGCATCCTGGGCGTAGAAGCCCCAGGAGGTCTGTGGCCCCAGGGTGAACGTGCTGGAGGACTGCTGCAGCACGAGTCGGCTCTTCTGCTCGGTGAAGGAGAACACGTCCATCTGGCCATCCGCGTTGAAGTCCGCCGTGAGGATGCCGAGACCCGCGCCGAGCCCCAGGGTGTGTCTCGGCGTCAGCGTGGGCTGACGGGCCGCATCGAAGGTGAGCAATCCGACCTCGCCCCGGTCGAGCAGCAGACCGACGGTGCCCTGCCCGTCCAGGTCCACGCGGCCCATGTTGCGGTGCGTGTACTCGCCGGTGAAGGTCGTCTGGCTGGCGAAACCGCCATCTCCCTTGCCCCAGAGCACGTAGACCTGGCCCAGGTCGAGGTCGGGATTGCCCGGGCGCATGAGCGCCAGGTCCATGTGTCCGTCCCGGTCCAGGTCGGCGGCGGTCAGCGTGTCCACGGTGTAGTTGGCCGTCACCTCGACGGAGACGCGAGGCGCGAACCGTCCACCGCCCGTGTTGAGCCACACGCTGAGGATGATCTTCGAGGACGTGTAACGCTCCGTCGACACCAGGTCGAACCGGCCATCCTCGTTCAGGTCCACCGCGATGAGCTCCGTCTGGTCGCTGACCTCCACGTAGCGCTCCGGGGGCGCGAAACCGCCGCTCGACAGGCGCCTGTAGATGACGAGCTGGGGCGAGGTCCCCACCGGCGTGGTGGTGATGGCGGCCAGATCCTCCCGCCCATCTTCATCCAGGTCCGCCGAGACGAGGTCCTCCACGCCACCGGTGGCCGTGCTCCCCGTCGGAGGCACGAAGACGGGGGAAAGCACCGCGGTGCTTCGCTCCGTGCTCCCGGACAGCGACAGATGGATGGCGTTCTTCTCCTTGCTGCCCGCGGCCAGGTCGGTGGCGCCGTCCCCGTTGAAGTCGCCGCTCGCGAGCCCTCCCGGCGCGCCATCCAACTGGATGCTGTCGGGGGTCAGCGCTCCGCCCCAGTACAGCCGGACGGCGGAGGTGTCCGCGAGCGCCACATCCGCCCGACCGTCGGCATCGAAGTCACCCGACGCGGGCGAGTAGACACTGCCGCTGAAGCCGAAGCTGCGCGGCGACGAGAAAGGCGTCGGAGCGGCGCTGCCCGGCAACACGTGAATCTGGGAGCCCGGGCTGCTGGTCAAGAACAGGTCCCTCTTGCCGTCGCCCGTGACATCCACCAGGAGGGGGCCGGTCCACAGGCTCCCCAGGGTCCGGGGATGAGCGACCGTGCTCATCAGGGCCAACGTCCCACCGGAGGGGCTGAAGACGCGGACCTTCTCCGTATCGAGGAGGGCCAGGTCGTCCGCCGCGCCGTCGTGGTCGAGGTCGCCCGCAACCAGGTTCCCGTAGCAACTGGTGCACGGCGCGTACACGGGGACCTTGAAGGAGCCCGTCCCCGTGCCGTTGGCCTGCACGATGCGGTTGTTGGCGCTGTCGAGCCGGGCGTAGTCCATGTACCCGTCCCCGTTGAAGTCGGCCACCACGGGGCAGTCGTACGTGTTGGAGGAGACGATGGTGGTGGGCGCGTAGAACGTGCCGTCGCCCTTGCCGCGATAGAGCAGCGTCGGACCGAGCTCCACGTGCGCGAAGAGGTCCAGCACCCCGTCCGCGTTGAAGTCGCGGGCGGTGAGGCAGTCGAAGGTCGTGGTGCGGTTGGTGCCCAGCGGCGTCGCGAGCGGCGACTGGAACGTGCCAGTCCCCCGTCCGAGGTAGACGGTGAAGCCCCCCGTCTTGTACGTGCTGTCGGTGTCCAGGATGGCGGCGACGTCCAGCTTCCCGTCCCCGTTGAAGTCCGCCACCACGGGCGGCGAGTGACTGAGGCTGTTGCCCGCGCTGATGGAGTCGGCCAGTCGGGTGAAGGTCCGACCAGGGCCACTGGTGAGCACGAAGATGTTGAACAGGTTGCCCACGACGACGTCCGCGCGCGAGTCCCCGTTGAAGTCACCGGCGCCCACGAAGTGCGCCACGGTGGAGAGGTCGTAGCTGGACACCGGGGTGAACGAGGAGGCCTCACACGCCAGGGGCACGACGTGGCGGTGGTACGCAGGAGCGGAGGGCCGCCCCGTCCCCGCGGCGTTGCGGGCCTTCACCTGGAACAGATAGGTCGTGCCGGAGGTCAGCCCCGGAATCGTCGCCACGAGCGTGCCCGAGGGGACGGTGACGGAACCGCCGCCGGGTGACGCGGTGACGACGTACTCGGTGACGGGGTCCGTGGCGGGCGCGGAGGCCGCGTTCCAGCGCACGACGGCGCCACCGACAGTGGAGAGTACGCGCACGTCCGTGGGCGCTCGGGGCTGGGCCCGCAGGAGGATGGGCTCGGAGGTGACGGGCGGCCCCGCCCCCACATCCGTCCTCGCGGTCAGCGTGAAGGTATAGGTGGAGTCGGCGGCGAGCCCGGAGAGCCGGACCACCGTGGGCGACGCGGGGAGGCTCTGATCCACGCCCGCGGGGGAGGACGTCAGCCGATAACCGGTGATGGGCCTGCCACCGTCCGAAGCCGGAGGGCGCCAGTCCAGCTCCACCTGCCCCTGGTGATAGACGCCCGTGAGATTGACGGGGGCCGAGGGCGGAGCGGGCAGCGTCACGGAGGCGGTGGTGGCGACCGCGCCCACGCCCGACGAGTTCTGCGCGGCCACGCCGAAGCTGTACGTGGCGCCATGGGTGAGGCCCGACACGAAGAGGCTCGTCGAGGTAGCGGAGGCGGTCTGCGACGTGCCGGTCGGATGCGTGGTGATGACGTAGCTGGTGATGCTCGCTCCGCCGTTGCTCGTGGGCACGTTCCACTTCACCGTCGCGGAGCCGACGCCGGGCACCACCGTGACGTCCTGGGGCGCACTGGGAACGGCGGCGGCCCGGACCGACGAGCTGGTGGTGGGCGACGAGTTGCCCACCGCGTTGGTGGCCACCAACGTGAACGTGTAGCTCACCCCGTTGGTGAGGCCGGTGACGACGGCGGACGGCTGCGTGGTGGTGAGGCTCTGCCCGCCCGGCGCGACGGTGAGGGTGTAGCCCTGGATGGGCTGCCCGCCGTTCGAGGGCGTGGTCCACTCCAGCTCCACCTGCTGGTTACCGCCCTTCAACCGCGACCAGGACGGCGTGCCCGGGACGTCGGAGGTGCGCACGGAGGCCGACGGACTGGAGGCCCGTCGGGTGCCATCCGCGAAGACCGCGGTGACGGTGACGCGATACTGCGTGCCGTTCGCCAGCCCCGTGACGAGCGCCGTGCGAGCCGCGGCCCCGACGGCGACCTTCGGACCCGAGGGCGAGGCGACGACCTCGAAGGAGGACAGCGCGCTGCCCGAGGTCGCTGGCGTGAAGCTCCAGGCGACGGACAGCTCGCGGATGCCCGGCGTGGCCGTCACGCCCGTGGGCACCGCCAGCTCCTGGGAACCGCCGTCGCTCCGGCCCGCGTCGGGCGCCCCCGCGTCACTTCGACCGGCGTCGGGTTGCTCGGGCTGCCCCGAGTCCGGCTCGCTCGCGTCGGGCCCTCCCGCGTCGGAGGTGGGCCCGGCGTCCGCTGGGAGGTTGTCACCGGGCTTCGTCGTGTCGTCGGATGACTTCTCACCACAGCCCACGGCGCCGAGACCGACGAGCGCCGCCGTCAGGAGGAGGACGAGTGTTCTCATGATGCGAGGGCTCTCCAGGCCGCCCGGAAATCCCAGGGGCGTTGTCCTCCCTCAACGACCCCTCTTCGAGAATGTCGCGAGGAATCCCGGTCGACGAACGGGGCGTCACTCGCTTGCGTCAACGACCGGTGTAGATGCCGATGGCGCCGGGTCGGGCGACGTTGTTCGCATCGTCACGTGTCGCCCGAAGGCCACCAACACCACGCGCGCGTCGCCTTCGCCCACCCCCTGGATGCTCCAGATGGACCGAGCTGCCAGCCCGCCCAGGGCCTTGGGGAAGCGCCGACGGAGCACCTGGGCTTCCTCACGGCATTCGCGGGTCTCCCCCGGCTCGAGGCGGACAAGGCCCCCTTGACAGGATTCTTCCGATCGTTATTTTGAATATCGTCAAACTATCGAAAGGTCGTGATGCGAACGCAGGAGGTCTTCAAGGCCATTTCGGACCCGACGCGGCGCAAGGTGCTCAAGCTCCTGCAAGGCGGCTCGAAGTCCGCGGGAGAGCTCGCCGAGGCGTTCGACATCACGAAGGGGTCGCTGTCGCATCACTTCAACGTGCTCAAAGCGGCGGACCTGGTTCGCTGTGAGCGCCGAGGGCAGCAAATCGTCTACTCCCTCAACACGACCGTGTTCGAGGACGTAGCCGCGGTCCTGCTCGACCTCTTCAAGGTCGACAAGGGGAATGGAGAGCGGTCATGAAGATGAGCCGAGCCAATGTGCTGAGCCTGGGACTCGTCATCGCGGCGTTCGCGATGGCCTTCATTCTCTATGGCCGATTGCCGGAGTCGATTCCCACGCACTGGAATGCCGAGGGCGTGGTGAATGGGCATACGCCCAAGCCCTGGGGCCCCTTCGTCCTCCCGCTGCTGATGGTCGCTGTGTACCTGTTCCTGGTGGCCGTGCCGCGGATCTCCCCCAGGGACTTTCGCGTGACGCGGTTCCAGGGTGTCTTCGAGGGCATCCAGTTGGCGTCGGTCGCGTTCCTGTTCCTGATCAACGCCATGGTCCTGCTCTCGGGCATCGGCATTCCCATGCCGATGGCGCGCGTGACTCCGGCGGCCACGGGTCTGCTCCTCATGATCTTTGGCAACTTCATGGGGAAGTTCACCAAGAACTTCTTCTGTGGCATCCGGACGCCCTGGACGCTCGCGAGCGACGAGGTGTGGCTGCGCACGCATCGACTCGGTGGACGGCTCTTCGTCCTCGCGGGAGCCATCGTCCTCGTCTCGGGGCTGCTCGGCGGCGGGCCCGTCCCCGTGATCGCGGCAATCTCCATCGCGGCGGTGACGCCCGTGGTCTACTCGTACATCCTCTATCGGCGCCTCGAGGGGGACCACCGCGGGCCGACGGATGGGGCGGGCTCTCATCGTTCTGCGTGAAGGAGGAGGAGCCATGTTTCACGATACCCGTGACACGTTGAAGAAGCGGACTCGAGGTGCATGACTGGGAAAGGCCCGAGGGGATTGCGCTGCGGTTCGAGCTCTCCAATTCGACCTCTGAGGTTCACGGCCTCGACGGTCGGGTCCAGTGCATTGGGATTCGTGTTCGAGAACCGGGCTTCGGGCGGAGCGGTCCCCCAGAAGCCGCCGATGGAGAGGGCCGCAGGGTGGACGTCCAGGTCCCCTCAGGGACTGAAGTCCTCCACGCGCCCGCTCACCCGCTGGCCCCGGTGCCATACCTCGACGATGCGGTGGACGGCCTCGATGTCCGCGTCCGGATTGCCGTCCACGATGATGAAGTCCGCGCGCTTGCCGGGTTCGAGCGTTCCCCGGTCGTCGAGCTTCAGCAGCGCGGCCGCGTCGCGCGTGGCATGCGTCAACGCCTCCACCGGGGTCAGCCCCGCCTGGACCATCAGCTCCAGCTCCCGGTGCTCCGCGAACCCCGGGATGCGCAGGGGATTGGCGCCCGAGTCGGAGCCGAACCCGATGTTCACCCCCGCGTCGTGCAGCGTCTTGAGGTTGCGCAGATTCATGTCCAGCGAGGCCTTGTTCTCGACCAGCGTCTTCGCGTTCCCGAGCACCTTCATGCGCCACGCCTCGTCCTCGAACTGCTCGGCCAGCGCGGGCTGCACGGCGTGTTGGAAGAAGGGGGTGCTCATGAAGGGCGGCCGCTCGGCGAAGATGTAGAACGTCTCGTCCAGCCCCAGCGTCGGCACGTACCAGGTCCCCCGCGTCTTCATCTCCTGGATGAGCTCCGCGTCCACGGGCACGTCGCGCACGCCGTGCGCGAGCACGTCCACGCCATCCCGCAGCAGCCGCTTCGCGTCCTCCAGGTAGTAGACGTGCGCGGCCACCCGCAGCCCCTGTCGATGCGCCTCGTCGATGATGGCCGCGTAGACCTCCGGTGACATCTTCGCGGGCATCGTGCCGTGGAAGTCGTCGACCCAGATCTTCACCAGCGCGGGGTGTCTCGACGCCGTCTCGCGCACCGCCACCCGGGCCTCGTCCACCGTCCTCGGACGGTAGAGTTGGTCCTCCCCCACGTTCACCGGGGGCGCCGCCGACGGCACGCCCATCCCACGGTCCGCCCCCAGGATGTCCGTTCCATGGGGAGGCCCCTCCTCCAGCTCCTTCTGGAGCTGTTGGAACAAGGCCGGGTTGAACCCCAGCGACACGAGCGTCGTCACGCCATAGGCCTCGTACTGGCGGACCTGCCTCGCCACGTTCTCCCGCGTGTAGTGCCCCGTCCCCGAGTCCGTGCCGTCCACCATGCCCAGGTGCGCGTGGTTCACGACGAGCCCCGGGAGCACCGTCCTGCCGCGCAGGTCGATGACCTGGGCGGAGGCGGGCACCGGCACCGCATCCGACGGCCCCACCGCCTTCAGCGTCCACCCCTCGACCACGAGCGTCGCGTCCTCGATGGGCGCGCCACCTCGACCGTCGATGAGCCGCGCGCCCTTCAGCACCTGGACCCCGCCTCGCCGCGGCGACTCCTCCAGGGGACGCGGCGGCTCGGGAGCGTGGTGCGCACACGCGAAGAGCCCCAGCACCAGGACGAACAGCGGCGACATGGAACGAGAGCGGAGCATCGACCAGGACACATGGGCCTCCAGCGGACACATGGAGCGCGCCCCGCTCCATCGCGCCTGCGTATCCTCGCGCGCCCTTTTCATGGCGCCTGAAGCGCTTCCCGGCTAACGGAACCGTTCACACCGGGACATCCCCATGGCCCGATCCATTCCCCTCGACACCCGGGGCGCGGGCTAGCATGCGCCGCCATTTTCCCACCCGGGACAGGAGCCCCACATGACCCAGATGACCTATCGCCGCCTCGGCCGGTCCGGACTCACCGTGTCCACCATCGGCCTCGGCTGCAACAACTTCGGCACCAGCGTGGACCTGGCCGGCACGCGCAACATCGTCAGCGCCGCGCTCGACGCGGGCGTCACCCTGTTCGACACGTCGGACTCCTACGAGGGCTCCGAGGACCTGCTCGCCCAGGCCCTGGGGCCCCGCCGTCGCGACGTCCTCCTCGCGACCAAGTTCGGCAGCAACCTCAAGGGAGAGAATGGCGAGGACTGGGGCGCGCGGGGTTCGCGCCGCTACATCCGTCGCGCCGTGGAGCGCTCGCTCAAGACGCTGCGCACCGACTGGATCGACCTCTACCAGTTGCACTGGCCCGACCCCGCCACGCCCATCGAGGAGACACTCACCGCCCTCACCGAGCTCGTGCGCGAGGGCAAGGTCCGCTACATCGGCTCGTCCAACCTCAAGGGCTGGCAGGTGACGGACGCGGAGTGGACGGCGCGCACGCGGGGCCTGGAGCGCTTCATCAGCGCGCAGAACGAGTACAGCATCATCGGGCGCGGCGTGGAGGAGGACCTGGTGCCCGCGCTGGAGCAACACGGCATCGGCCTGCTCCCCTACTTCCCGCTCGCCAGCGGCCTGCTCACCGGCAAGTACAAGCGCGGCGTCGGCACGGAGGGCTCCGGCCGCATCCAGCGCTGGAAGAAGATGAACCCGCTCTTGAGCGACCAGGTGTTCGACGTCGTGGAGAAGGTGGAGGCCTTCGCCCGCGAGCGCTCCATCACCCTGCTCGACGTGGCCATGGGCGGCCTCGCCTCGCGCCCCACCGTCGCCTCCGTCATCGCGGGCGCCACCTCCGTCGAGCAGGTCCGCGCCAACGTCCGCGCCGGTGCCTGGAAGCCCACCGCCGAGGACTGGGCCGCGCTGGAGAAGCTGCTGCCCCGTGGCGCCGGAATCACCGTCAACGAGCACCTCTACGCCTGACGCGCGCTCGCGGCCCCGGGGCAGGCCCGGGGCCCGTGGGCCTACAGCGTGATGGCCTCCGTGGCCTCCAGCGTGTGCCAGACGCGCTCCGCCGGGGACGCGTGCGTCGGGAGCGAGTGTGTCAGCGCTCCACCCGCCACACACGGAGGGCCGTGTCCCGGCCCGACGTCGCGAGCACCTTCCCCTCCGGGCTCCAGGACACCCCCGACACGGAGCCGTCGTGGAAGCCGATGACCTGGCGAGTGAGGTCGGACGCCGTCGCATTCCAGACGAAGATCTGCCCTCCCGCTCCCCCTCCGCCCACGCGGCTCCCGTCCGCGCTCCAGGCCAACGCGTAGGGCGGGAAGGCCGCCGTGGACTCCGCCACGAGCCGCCCCGTGGCGACCTCCCGGAGCGACAGCCCCGGCCGCCCGCCCACGGCGACGAGCGTCCCGTCCGGACTCACGGCCGCGGCCAATGACACGGCGTCGACGCCCGGGTCGACCGCTTCGAGCCGCTGGGTCTGGCTGTCCCAGATGCTCCAGTTCACCCCGGAGTAGACGACGACGAGGTAGCGCCCGTCCGGCGTCCAGCGCAGCGCCAGGACCTCCTGCGAGCCATCCGGGAAGCGGAACAGCTCCCGGCTGGAGGCCACGTTCCACACCTTGATGACCCCACGCTGGGTCGTCAGCAGCGACGAGCCGCCCACGCTCGCCATCAACCGCCCGTCTCCGCTCAGCGCCACGCGGTAGACCTCCAGCGTCGCGGCGGACGTGCCGGGGTCGTGTCGATAGGGGAGCTGCGCGAGCGTGCCGTCCTCGGCCCGCCAGATGCGCACCACGCCGTCATCGCCTCCCGTCACCAGCCTCGTCCCATCCAGGCTCCAGTCCAGCGCGCGCACGCGCTTGCCCTCGTGCGCGGAGAGCGTGCGCAGGGCCTCGCCGGAGGGTCCCCAGAGCTGGACGTTCCCCTCGTAGCCGCTCGACGCCAGCATCGTTCCCATGGGACTCCACGCCGTGGACTCCACGAACAGCGAGTGCGCCAGCAGGTCGCGTCGCTGATACGTCCCCGCCTCGAGGTCCAGCGAGAGGATGTCGAGCACGGTGGGCAGGTCGTCCACCACGGCCAGCTCGTCGCGCGTGGGGTGGAAGCGGACGGCGTCGAAGCCCATGGACGACGGCGTGGGAGGCTCCCGGCTCGCATCCACCCGCGGCTTCCCCGAGGCCGCCTCCAGCACCACCAGCATCCGGGACGAATCCCCCACGGCCAGCCAGCGCCCGTCCGGGCTCCAGTCCAGCAGCGAGACCGCGCCCCCGCGCGCCGGGTACGTCGCCTCCACGCGCGCATCGCCGGTGTGGTGGATGACGACCGCCTCGAGTCCCCCCACGGCGAAGCGGGCGCCGTCCGGTGCCCACGCGAAGCTCCTCGCATCCGTCAACAGCGACTCCGGCTTGGGCTGACCGAGCACGTGGACCTCCACCCAGGGGTCGAAGGCCGGCCCCGCCTCCAGGCCGAGCCGCGAGCCGTCCGGGCTCCAGGCCATCCGGCGCACCACCCCCACCGCCACCAGGGGTTCCCCCACCGGCGTGCCCGTGGCCACGTCCCAGACCCGGACCTCCGAGCCGCCCTCCGCCGCCGTCGCGAGCCGGCCCCCATCCGGGCTCCAGGCCAGCGCGCGCACGTTCCCCGGAGGGCTGGCCCATTGACGCAGCGGTGTCCCCGTCACCGGGTCCAGCACGATGACCGTTCCATCCGTCAATCCGGCGGCCACCTCGCCACGCACGGGGTGCCACGCGGCGGCGAGGAAGCGGGCGTCCTCGATGCCGGGAATCACCCGCGCCACGCGGCCGCTCGCCACGTCCCAGACGCGCAGGACGCTCCCGGAGAGGCCGCCATCCACCACGACCAGGCTCGCGCCGTCCGGACTCCACGACGGAGTGCGGGGCAGCGTCGCACCCGTGCGCTGCCACGCCAGCGACGTGTCGACCTCCGGCGCGAAGCGCGCGGTGATGACCTTGTCTCCTTCGAGCGTGAACACGCAGCGCCGGTTCGCGTCGCCACATTCGGACCCACCCAGATAGCGCCAGCCCGGATCGGGCGTGGCGTCCAGCACCACGACCGTCCCCGTGGCCAGGCGGGTCGAGCAGGTGCCCGCGCAATCCAGGCCCACCGCCGCGGCCGTGAGCCTGCCATGGCCCACCACCTCGACCTGAAGCGACCACGTTCCCGGCGGTGACGCGTCCGCCACGGTGAAGGTCGACGCGGGGGACCACTCGCCCGTCAGGCCATGGACATCCACGGCCCGGCAGCGCGCCTGGAAGCTGCCTTCGCGAGCCATGGGCACCGCCACTTCGGCCCGGGCGCCGCTCTCGACCTGCTCCGACGAGGCCAGCGCGCCTCCCGCGCCCCAGTCGAAGACATACGTCACCGCGTCGCCATCCGGGTCGCTGGCCGAGCAGCGGAAGCGCATGGACTCCCCTGGCTCGATGATGGCCCGCTCCAACTCCAGGAGCGCGCCCCCAGGAGGCCGCGAGACGGTATCGGGCCGGGGCGGCGACTCGCCGACACATCCCCCCCATACACAGACAAGGGCCAAGCACCAGACGAGGCCCCTCCGCCCGACACACGGGTGGTCGGAGAAGACAGGACGAGACGCCATGCGCACCCCTCCGGCGCGCCGGCCCACGTCGCGCCAGGCGTCTCCCTAATCCCTTGCGTCTCTCCTGTCAAAGCCTGACGCGGCGCATTCCAGGGCTGGCGCAACGGCTTCGACCTCGCGGCGCGCCGGCGACACGGGGCTCCTCCACGGTCAGGGGCAGGAGCGGCCCACGTCCGTGGGTCCCTCGCGAGGAGCCAGGGCCATGACGACGCAGATTCGAGACAGCATTCGCTACCAGGGGCGCTACTTCTGCATCGAGGAGGTGACGGGCGTGGGAATGTTCACCCCCGCGTCGCATGGCCTGAAGCCCGTCCCCCTCGCGACGGCCTGTCATCGGGGCTTCGTCTGCAGCTTCTCGCTCACCGACGGCGCCTTGCGATTGGAGGCGCTGCTGCTCGGCATCGACCCGCTCTCCCGGCTGCGCATCAAGTACGGCAAGGCAACGCCGCTCCTCGGACGGCGGCCGCAACTGGACGAGAGGTTCGGCAACGCCGCGCTGTATCCATCGCTGGACTGGCCTGTGCCCCTCACGGGGGGGCTGCGGGTGGGGGCGGGCTTCATCCACCGGTCGCTCCTCGACCCGGACTTCGACCCGCTCTGGCCCTACGAGGAAGCCCACGAGCTGTGCTTCGAGGACGGCGCGCTCACCGACGCCCATGACCGCACGGACGCGCTCGCCCGCCTCAGGCAGGCGCACCCGCTCCCCACCCGCCGCGCGCTCGGCTGGGAGGCGCATCGCGCGCTGCTCTCCCAGGTCTTCCCCCTGACCACCTGAGCGTTCGACCGTGGGGGCGGGGAACACGCCCTCGCCCCACCGGCCGAAGCCGCTCACCCCGCCGCCCGGCGACGCTCCTGCTCCGCCATGTAGAGGGGGTGCTCCTCGGCCATGGCCTTGGCCACGCTGGGACGCTTGCGCAGGCGCGCATGGTACGCCGCGAGCGCGGGCCACTGAGACAGCTTGAGGGGCGTCGCGGCACACCAGTTCAACACGGTGACCAGGTACGCGTCCGCGACGCTGAACTGGTCCAACAGGAACTCGCGCCCGGTCATGTACTGGTCGAGGAACGCGAAGCGAGACAGGCCCTTCTCCAGGACATACGCCTTGACGTGCTCGGGGGCCTTCCGGTCGAACACGAGCGAGAAGATGCCCTTGTGCAGCTCCGTGCTGACGAAGGACAGCCACTGCTGGGCCAGGGCGCGCCCCCGGGCATCCTTCGGCATGAGTCCCGCCTCCGGATTCAGGTCCGCCACGTACTGGAGGATGGCGGCGTTCTCCATCAGGAGCTCCCCCGCGTCGGTGCGGAGCGTCGGCACGAGGCACAGCGGGCTGATGGTCGTGTAGTCCTCGCCGTCATGTGTGCGCTTCGTCAGCGAGTCCACCTCCACGAACGTCGCGGAGGCTCCCGCTTCGTACACGGCGATGCGGGCGGCCATCGAACAAGCCAGGGGCAGGAAATAGACCTTCATGAAGGGCTCTCCAGACAGGGACTCCATTCCCGGGTTGGGAACGGGTGGACTGTCCCTCCACGCCTCCGGATGCGTCCAACGCATCGTTGGCATAGACTCGATGCATGAAGGACATCGCCCCCCTCCCCAGCGCCCGACTCGACGTGAAGGACCTGCGAGTCGTCCTCGCCCTCGCGTCCGCCGGAACCACGGCCCAGGCCGCCTCGCTCCTCCACCTCACGCAGCCCGCGGTGAGCCGCGCGCTGCTCGTCGTGGAGGAGAAGCTGGAGACACGCCTCTTCGACCGAACGCCGCGCGGGCTCCTGCCCACCGCCGCGGGCAAGCAGCTCATCACGGGAGCGTCACGGCTGCTGGTGGAGCTGGGTGACCTGGAGCAGTGCGTGCGCGCCCCCACCAGCCTCCCGATGCGCCTGCGCCTGGTCTGTGGCTGCTACACGGCCTATCACTGGCTGCCCTCCACCCTGCTCACCCTCCGGCAGAGCGTCCCGGGCCTGGAGATCGAGCTGGCGGTGGAACACACCAAGGACCCCATCCCCGCGCTGGTCGAGGGCGACATCGACGTGGCGCTCGTGACGACCTCGACCATTCCTCGCGAGAAGCTCGGCTCGCGCGCCCTGTTCACCGACGAGCTCGTCTTCGTCGTCGCCGCCACCCACCCGCTCGCCCGAAAGAAGACGCTCACCCGCGCGGACCTGCTGGCGCACACCCTGCTGAGCTCCCCCACGCCGGAGCGGGAGGGACACTGGTTCATGAACAACGTGTTCGGTCGCGAGCGCCCTCGCCTGCGCCTCGAGCGCCTGCCGCTGACGGAGGCCATCCTCGACATGACGCGCGCGGGGCTCGGCATCGCCATCCTCTCGGAGTGGATCAGCGCGCCCCACCTGCGCGGGGGAGGCCTGGTCGCCAGACGGCTGGACTCGGGCCCGTTGCAGCGCACCTGGAGCATCGCCTACCGGCGGCAGGTGGAGGCCCCGGCGCTCCGGCTCGCCTCGGCGCTGGAGCGGCTCGCCCCCACGCGGCTCGCCGTGGGCTGAAGACGCACGCTCCGCCGGGATGGGACCGGCGGCACGCGCCCTACTCCACCGTGGGCGCGGGGGCGTTCACCGGCTCGGGAGCCTCCGCTGGGGGCCGGACGATGACCTGCTCCGGCGTGGGCCGCTGGGGGCGATGGAAGGGCGCCAGCTTCACCGCGCGGCCGGTGCGCGCGGACTCCTGGAGCGCGACGATGATGCGCACGTCCGCCAGCCCCTCCCAGCCAGAAGGCTCCGGCTCGCGGTCCTCCAGCACGCACCGCGAGAAGTAGAGGAGCTGCGGCGCGAACTGGTCCGCCACCGCGAAGTTCTTCTCCTCCGTCTGGCCGCCCACCGTCAGGAAGTGGCGGCGCTCCTCCTCGTAGCCGAACCCCGGCTCCACCCGCAGGTCTCCCTTGGCGCCGACGACGCGGTAGCTGGAGACCGCCGACGCGGCGTGGCTGATGCCGAACTGCGCCAGTCGACCACCGGAGAAGCGCAGGAGCGCGAAGGCCGTGGCGTCCACGCCCGAGAAGCGCGGGTCCTGGTCTTCCTGCGTGAAGCAGCTCACCTCGAGGGGCTCGTCCCCGAAGATGTAGCGCGCGGCGTTGATGGGATAGGGCCCCTCGTCCAGCAGCGCCCCGCCGCCCACTTCCTGCCGCGTGCGGATGTCGCCCCCTCGCGCCTGCTGGGTCATCAGCGCGGAGAACATCGTCACGTCACCCAGCCGGCCGGAGCGCACCACGTCGATGGCCCCCAGGTTGGCCTCCTCGAAGTGGAGCCGGTAGGCGATCATCAGCTTGACGTCGTTCTCCTCCGCGACGCGGATCATCGCCTCGCAGTCCTCCACCGTCGTCGCCATCGGCTTCTCGCAGAGGATGTGCGCCCCCGCGCGCGCCGCCCGTTCGGTGAAGGCGCGGTGCATCGTGTTGGGGAGCGCGATGTAGACGACGTCGATGTCCGCGTCGCGGATGCCCTGTTCCAGGGCCTCGTAACCCTCGGACAGCTGGACGCCATACTGCTTGCGGAGCGCGTCGCGCTTGGTCGGGTCCGAGGAGAAGATGGCCACCAGCTCCGAGTTCTCCGTGGCGTGCTGGAACGCGGGCAGGACCGCGACCTGGGCGATGTTGCCCGCCCCCACCACCGCGTATCGGACCTTCCTCGCGCCGTCCCGAGCCATGGAAGACACCTCCCCTTGTCGCAGACCCTGGGAACCGGGGCGGCGGACCACAACCCCCACGTCGAGGCGCCCTGCTCCGTCCGCCCGCGAGGCAGGCATGCGGGCGCCCTGTCCCATCCGGTCGACCCGGTGCCGGTGGGAATCGCGCCTCACACGCCGGTTGCGTGCCTGTCATGGCCTCCCAGGTCGTCGACAACGCGAGTCCTCCCTGGTTAGACATGACGCTCGAAGGGGGACGGAACCATGCCTGGCGCGCCGACGAATCCGACGCAAACGCCCATCGAGGTCGACCCGCTCCAGGCGCCGCGCGGCGACGCCTCGGGGGACCCGCGGACGGACCGACGGGTGGAGAACTTCAAGGGTTCGCTGTCCCGCTTCGCGGCGGCGCTCGACAAGACACGGGAGGCCCTCCAGAAGGAGGCCTCGCGCGAGGTGGTGAGGACCCTCACCGTCCACTTCGAGCGCCTCACCGACGAGGTGCCCCCATCCCGCGACGCGACCGAGGAACCCGGCCATGGCTCGACGGCCCCGCGCACGCTCACGCGGCTGGACGGGAAGTAGCCCCGGGCCGCGCGCCCCCCAGCTTCGAGACTCAGACCCGGGCGGGGCTTCAGACGGGCCAGGGGATGGGCCGCCCGTGCGCCCGGACACGGAGGGACTCCCGCCCCGAGCGACGGTCCGGAAGGTGTCAGGCTCGCTCGCATGAGCCCTTTCACGGGGGCACGGAGGTCCTCACCTTCCTCCTGGATTGGCATCCAGGAGAGAGCCGATGAGCGAACAAGCCCAGGCCAGGGCGGCCGTGGTGAGGCAGAAGGGCGGGCCCTTCCAACTCGAGGACGTCACGCTCGAGGACCCCCGCGAGGGCGAGGTGCGCGTGCGCATGGTCGCCACCGGAATGTGTCACACCGACATGATCGTCCGTGACCAGTTCTATGCGGTGCCGCTCCCCGTCGTCCTCGGACACGAGGGCGCCGGCATCGTCGAGCGGGTCGGGCCCGGGGTTACCAAGGTGGCGCCCGGAGACCCCGTGGTCATCGCGTTCGCATTCTGTGGCAAGTGCGACCTGTGCGCGACGGGTCACCCCGCGTACTGCCGCGAGTTCTACGGCCGCAACTTCGGCGGAGGCCGGATGGACGGCACCACCGCCACCCGGGCCCAGGGCAAGCCCCTCCACGACCACTTCTTCGGACAGTCGTCGTTCAGCACGCTCGCCATCGCCACCGAGCGCAACGTGGTCAAGGTCCGAAACGACGTCCCGCTGGAGCTGCTGGGGCCGCTGGGCTGCGGCATCTCCACCGGCGCGGGCGCGGTGCTCAACTCCATGCGGGTCCCCGCAGGACGCACCTTCGCCGCCTTCGGCTCCGGGGCCGTCGGGCTGAGCGCCATCATGGCCGCGAGGCTGGCGGGTGCCACCACCATCATCGCGGTGGACGTGAAGCCCAAGCGCCTCCAGCTCGCGCTGGAGCTGGGCGCCACGCACACGGTGAACGGCGCCCAGGAGGACTCGGTGAAGGCCATCCGTGCCGCCACCGGGGGACGCGGCGTGGACTACGCGCTCGAGGCCACCGGCAACCCGAAGATCCTCCGGCAGGCCGTGGACGCGCTCGACATCCTCGGGACGTGCGGCGTGGTGGGCGCGCCGCCGATGGGCACCGAGGCGGCCTTCGACGTGAACGACCTCATGGTGCCTGGCAAGCGCATCCAGGGCATCGTCGAGGGCGACAGCGTCCCGGACGTCTTCATCCCCCAGCTCATCGACCTCTTCATGCAGGGACGCTTCCCCTTCGACAAGCTGGTGAAGTTCTACTCGCTGGAGCAGATCAACGAGGCCGCGAAGGACTCCGAGAAGGGCGAGACGCTCAAGCCCATCATCCGGATGACGCGCCCGGCCTGAGCCCGCGCGGCACACCCCACACGGACGGGAGGGCCCATGGCGGATGCACCGGTCGCCATCACCGGCGCGACGGGGAGACTGGGTGGGAGGGTCGCTCGTCGCCTCTCCCTCCAGGGCCTGCCGCTGCGTCTCATCGTCCGGGACCCGAAGCGGGCGCCCTCCCTTCCCGACGCGGAGGTCCGGGTCGCCACCTACGACGCTCGCGAGGCGCTCATCCGCGCGCTGGAGGGCGTCCGCACGGTGTTCTTCGTCTCCGGCACGGAGGCCCCGGCTCGACGCGAGCAGCACTTCACGTTCATCGACGCCGCGGCGACCGCGGGCGTGGAGACGGTCGTCTATACGTCGTTCTTCGGCGCCGCCCCGGACGCGACCTTCACGTTCGCCCGGGACCACTGGGCCACGGAGGAGCACCTGCGGGCGCAACGCTTCGCGTCGGTGATGTTGCGCGACAACCTCTACCTGGACTTCCTCCCCGGCCTCGCGGGCGCGGACGGCGTGATTCGCGGCCCGGCCAGGCAGGGGCGCGTCGCCGCGGTGGCCCAGGACGACATCGCGGAGGTCGCGGCGACCATCCTGGCGAACCCCACGTCGCACCTCGGTCGGACCTATTCGCTGACCGGCCCCCAGGCACTCACCCTCGCGCAGGTGGCCGACATCCTCTCCCGCCGGCTCGGCAGGGAGATCCGCTACCACGACGAGACGATGGAGGAGGCCTACCGCTCGCGAGAGGTGCACCGCGCCGAACGGTGGCAGGTGGACGCCTGGGTCAGCACCTATACGGCCATCGCCGCCGGAGAGCTGGCCACGGTGACGTCCGACGTCGAGCACGTCACCGGACATCCGCCCATGGACCTCGACACGCTGCTCCATCTCCAGCCCGCATCCGTCGAGTCCTGACCATCCTGGGGTCGTCGGGACTCACGGCGTCCGGTACACGCATCGCCCGTGGGGCCGGGCATGTTAGGTTTTGGCGTCCGCGTGTCTCCTCGCAGCTTGGGGCAGGGAACGAGATGACCGTCTGGAACTTCAGCACGGGGCCGGGGACCCATGCGCTCGTCGTCGGCGTCGGGCGCTATCCGCATCTGCTGGGTGGGGGAGGCGCGCTGTTCCCGGACCACGGGGGCATGGGGCAGCTCACCTCGGCGCCCGTGTCCGCGACGGCCTTCGCGGACTGGCTCGCGAGCGCCTACCAGCTCCCCACCCATCCCCTGTGCTCCATCGACCTGCTCGTCTCGGGTGGCGCGCCGCTGACCTATCAACCCCCGGCGGCCGGCGCGGCGGCCCAGGCCGTGGAGCGCGCCAGCTTCGACAACTTCAAGGCGGCCGTCCTGCGGTGGTACGCGGCGCTGAGCACCTCTCCCGACAACCGCGCGGTCTTCTACTTCTGCGGCCACGGCCTCGCCGCGGGGCTGCAGACCACGCTGCTGCTGGACGACTTCGGCGACGTGCCGCACGCGGCGTTCGCCCACGCGCTCGACTTCGACCGGTTCTATCTGGGCATGGACCCGTGCGCGGCGCGCACGCAGTGCTACTTCATCGACGCGTGCCGGGTGGCGTCGCGGACGCTGTTCGAGATCGACACCTTCGGCGAGTCCATCCTCACGCCCTCGCGCAAGCACTCGACCCCCGCGCGGCGCGCGCCGGTGTTCTATTCGACGATGCTCGGGACGCAGGCCTTCGGCCGCACCGAGCAGCCCAGCCTGTACATGAGCGCCCTGCTCAAGGCCATGACGGGCCCGGGGGCCGTGCGCAAGGGCAACGCCTGGGAGATTCGTCCCTCCACGCTGTCGCTCGCGATGGAGGAGCTGCTCAACCGGGAGGCGGAGGCCGCGGGCGCCACGCAGAACTGCAACGCCAACAACGTGGTGGACTTCCCGCTCCATCGCCTCTCCGGCCCTCCGGACATCCCGGTGACGGTGAGCTGCGAGACCCAGGTCGACCTGGCCAACGCCATCCTCCGGGTCGTCGGCGGCGCGTCGCCGCGCGAGCACGAGCCCTCCTCGCCGCCCTGGAACCTGGTGCTGCCCTACGGCACGTATGAGTTCATCGCGGTCCCCGAGGGCGCCGCCCCGGACGCGCCCAGGCACGTCCAGACCGAGTCCGTCTTTCCGCCCCTGACCGAGGTCGTGCTGCCATGCCCATAGAGCTTCGCATCCGCATCGAGGGCGAGGAGCACACGTTGGGCACGGCCATCTCCACGACCGTGCGGAACATGGACGACGGCGAGGGACACGAGGTGCTCGTGCGCGTCGGAGACACCGCACGCCTCGACCTCGCGCCCGGCAACTACCTCGTCGAGGCGAGCCTGCCCTCGGGAGAGCGGCTCCGGCGGCTCGCCCACCTCCGCGAGGGCGACACCTCCGTCGACGTCGACCTCAAGCCGACACGGACGGCGAACGCGAAGCTCTCCCGCCAGCACCTGTTCGTGCCCGCGGCCCGCCTGCGCCCCGCGCCGCCGCCACCGTTCTCGCCCCTGCTCTCGTTCTCCGGCTCCACGTCGCCGGTCGCCCCCCGTAGCCCCCGGCTTCCCGCTCACCCCTCGTCACGGAAGGGCCCCTTCCATGAAGATGCGTCCGGAGACGAGGAGCGCTGGAACGTCTCAGGGGCGGCGGCCGCGACGACTCCGCGCCCCCAGGCGCCCGACGGCCCCCTCTCGGTCAACCCCAACACCCACGAGCCCTTCACCAGCGCCCTCGCGTTCAAGGCCGCCGAGCCGCTCCCCGAGGTCACCGTCCTCTGGAGGAATCCCCGCGCGCCCGATGCCACGCCCACCACCGCGGCGCTCGCGGGGGACCCCGCGCTCCAGGACGGGCCCATGGGCGCGCCGCTGGAGCCCTCCGGCGGAAACGAGACGCTCGTGACCTACGAGCTGCCGCTTCATCCCGACTTCCTCCCGGCGACAGGCACGTTCATCGTCCGGTGGGACCATCAGCTCGTCCTCGTCCCGGTGGCGCGCTGGGCCGGCCTCCCGGGCTCCTCGGCCGAAGCGCCCATCGAGTTCGTGGTGAACCTGTCGACCCAGACGGTCTCCGCCATGGTGGCGGACCCCATCTTCGGCCCCATCCTCGGCTACCTCACCTCCGGCCAGTTGGAGAAGGCGGCCCACACCCTGAGGAACGCCGTTCCCCTCTCGCGCCTCGAGGGCAATGAGCACGACCCCTTCGCCGCCGCCATCAGCGCGCTCGTGCTCGCCCGCACGATGCTGACGGGGAACTCGGAGCACGAGGCGATGTGGCACGACTGGCTGCGCTTCGTGGACAAGGACGCGCCCCACCTGCTGAGTCTCATCAAGTCCCACCTGCCGAAGATCCAGGTGGACTGGCGCAGGTGGGTGCATCTGCTGGCGACGTGGACGCCGAACATCCCGGACACGGCCATCCTCGAGGGCTGGCTGCGCCTCACCGACGAGCAGGCGGACACCGACGCGGAGGCGACCCAGGCGCTCGCGTGCTTCCTCCAGGCCCACGAGCGAGGCGTGCCCTACTTCTCCGTGAGCCTGCGGATGCTGCTCGACGGACTCCTCCACTTCGACCCGGCCACGCTCGCCAAGGAACAAGTGGAGCCCTATCGCAAGGCCCTGCGGACCGTCCGCCAGTGGGCGACCTGGGTCGACGCCCGGGAGCCCTTCACCACGCTGCGCATCCCCCGAGAGGACTGAGCATGTCGCTCTATCGCGTCCACCTGCTCCCCGCGCAACAAGGCGACTGCATCCTCATCGAGTACGGCCGCCCCGAGCGCCCGCACCGAGTACTCATCGACGGCGGACTCGCCGGCACCTGGACACACCTGAAGGGCCTCATCGAGGCACTCCCCATCGAGCAGCGACGGTTCGACCTCCTGGTCGTCACGCACATCGACCAGGACCACATCGAGGGCGCGCTGTCCCTCTTCAAGTCGCCTCCCGAGGGGCTCTCCTTCGACGACGTCTGGTTCAACGGCTTCAAGCACCTGGAGGAGAGCGACCTGGAGGACTTCGGTCCGCTCCACGGCGAAAGGCTCACCACGCATCTCTGGACGGCGCCGGCCTGGAACCAGCTCTTCGGTCGCCGCGCGGTGGTCGTCCCGGACACGGGGCCGCTGCCGACCCGCGAGCTCCCCGGCGGGATGCGCCTCACCCTGCTGTCGCCCACGCGCGCCCGGCTGAGGAAGCTGCGCGGCGTCTGGGCGAAGAGGTGCGAGGAGGCCGGGCTGAATCCCCAGGTCCAGCCGCCCCCGCCCGCGCCCGAGGGGCTCGAGCCCATGGGCGGTATCGACGTCGCCGCGTTGCTCGCGGGCGGCTTCAAGGAGGACGACGCCGAGGCCAATGGCAGCTCCATCGCGTTCATCGCCGAGCACGACGGCCGCTCCGTCCTCTTCGGCGCGGACGCCCACCCGAGCGTCCTGCGCGCCTCCATCGCCCGGCTCGACGGCGGGCGCGCGAAGGTGGATGCCTTCAAGCTTCCCCACCACGGCAGCCGCAAGAACGTGAGCACGGAGCTGCTCGCGCTCGTCGACACGCCTCGCTACCTGTTCTCCACCAACGGCAGCCGCCACCACCACCCGGACCGCGAGGCCGTCGCCCGCGTCCTCGCGCGCAAGCAGCCCGCGGAGCTGTGGTTCAACTACCGGGGCCCGCACACGGAGCCCTGGGACAGCGACGAATTGCGCGCCGAGTGGCGCTACACCACGCGCTACCCGACCACGGCCGCGGGTGGAATCACGCTGGACCTGTCCTGATGGCGCCCAGGGGCGCCCCACCTCTTCGATGTCAGGAGTCGATATGTCCACGGAACAGCAGGACCTCGTCGATGCCCCCCCGCCCCGGCGCCTGGGGCTGGCGCTCTCGGGAGGCGGCAGCCGGGCGGCGGCCTTCCACCGGGGCGTCCTCCGCGGGCTCATCGAGCTGGAGCTCGTCCCTCGCGTCGACGTCGTCTCGACGGTGTCCGGAGGCTCGCTCTTCGGCGGCGCGTGGATGGCGGCGCGCGCCAATGGCACTCAGGACGTGGACTTCCTGGCCCAGCTCGGCGCGCAGTTGGAGAAGGGCTTCGTGCTGCGCGCGCTCCTCGGTGGGCTCGGCGCGCTCAAGCTGCTGTGGCCCTGGTACAACCGGTCGGACCGGATGGCGGACATGTTCGACGCGCTCTTCTTCCAGCGCCACGAGCCGGGCCGCAAGCCGCGCAGCACGCGCCTGTCCGACCTGCCCACCCACCCCGTGCTGTGCGTCAACACCACGGTGGTGAACAACGGCCAGGTGGGCAAGTTCAGCAAGGAGGGCTTCTCCGCGCCGCGCGTCCGGCCTCGCGAGGATCCACCCCGGCCCTACGACGCCACCAACAACCTGCCCATTCCCCTGCCCGACTTCCGCCTGTCGCGCGCCGTGGCCGCGTCCGCGGCGTTCCCCGTGGGCCTGCCGCCCCTGACGCTCTCGCGGAAGAAGGACCTGAAGAACGCCCTGTTCTTCGAGGAGCTGGAGAAGCATGACCGGCTGACGCTGACGGACGGCGGCGTCCTGGAGAACCTGGGCGTCCAATCCCTCATCAAGAGCCAGCGCTTCGGGGCGTGGGACCTCATCGTCAGCGACGCGGGCACCAAGGAGGAGGCATGGAAGAAGGGCCTCCTGAACTTCGTCAAGGACCTGCTCGTGCCCCTGGTGAGCGGAGGCGTGCTCACGCAGCTGCTCCTCATCATGAACAGCAAGCAGAACCGCTGGATGCGCTCGGCGACGGTCCAGGAGTTCGAGACGAGCTGGCTCAAGGACGAGCTGAGCCCCCGGCTCGCCGCGGGGACGCACGCGGCCGCGGGAGCGGGCATCCAGCGCTTCCTCCAGCCCGAGCCGCGCCGCACCCGCCGGCGCCTGTGGTTCATCCGCGTCAACCAGAGCCTGGAGGACTTCGTCACCGGCCTGCCGCTGTGGCGGCTCGTGGAGATCCGCAGCGCGAAGCCCGACGGCGGCACCGGCGGCTCCATCCCCCGAGGCTACGAGGAGCGCCTGGTCTTCCTGCGCACGCATGGCGTCGACCTGGGCCCCGCGCGCCGCGTCTACGAGGGCATGGGCGGACGGGCCCGCGTCCAGGAGCTCAACGAGGTCGCCACGGGCTGGACGGGCCTGGACGCCCGGGACATCGCGGGGCTCGAGCAGCACGCGCACTGGCAGGTCCTCGCCTCCCATGCCATCTACGGCGTGGAGCAGGCGGCGACGTCCGGAGGGGTCGAGTCCAGGACGGGGTGACGCCCTACTCCGGCCCCGCGCCGTCCCCGAGCACCGAGTCCACGTGGGCACGCACCTGACGGCGGGCGCGGTGCAGGCGACTCTTGAGCGCCCGGACCTCGATGCCGGCCACGCGGGCCGCGTCCTCGGCGGAGAGTCCCTCCACGTCGCGCAGGAGCAACGCCTGGCGCTGGGGCTCCGGGAGGGCCCGGATGGCGGCCTCGAGGATGGCGCCCACGCGACGCGCGTGGGAGCGCAGGTCCGGGGCGTCCTCGTCCGAGGCGACCGCCGCCGCTTCCGGCGAATCCAGGGGCTGGAACGTCTCCGGCGCACCGCTCCGACGACGGCGCAGCCGCAGGCAGTGCGTCCGCGCCACCTGGAACAGCCAGGTGGACAGGGCCCCCTCGCCCCGGAAGCCCGCGAGCCCCCGGAACGCGGCGAACAACGTCTCCTGGAGGACCTCGCGAGCATCCTCCTCCGAGCCGCACAGGCGCAGACCGAAGCGGTAGACCCGCCGTTCATGGCGGGCGAGCAGCTCCTCCACGGCCTCGGCCTCGCCCGAGCGGGCGGCCTCCAGGAGCTGGTCATCGGTGCGGTGGGACGTCATCGGTGGGCCTCGGCGAACGACCAGTCCCCCTACAGATATCGTCGACCGGCCCCGAGCGCCGCCCCGGAGCGCGGCGCCCAGACGGCTACTCCCAGTTCGACATGGGCCCCAGGTTCAGGACACGCGTGAAACCCTTCTCCTTCAGCAAGCGCTCGGCCTTTCCACTGCGCGCCCCGCTGCGGCAGTAGACGATGACGGAGGCCTCCGGCCCACCCAGCTCGTCGAGCCGGCCGGCGAGCTCGTCCACGGGGATGTTCACCGCGCCGGGCAGGTGCCCTTCCGCGAACTCCGCCGGAGTGCGGACATCGACGAGGGTGGCCCCCTCCTCGACGCGGCGGTGGGCCTCCGCGCGGACGGGAGGGTGGCTCGCGCATGCGGTGGCGAGCAGCCCGGCGATTCCAACCGCGACGAGCGAGACGAGCTTCATGGCGTGAGACCTCCTGGGCCCGGGCGCTCTCGCCCGGGGAAACGGGTTCCGGGGTGAGAGTCACGCGAGCGCCAGGAGGATTCAACGCCCGGTGGGAATCCCATCCTCCCACCGGGTGCCAGGGCGAGTGTCCCGACGCTGGATGCTCAATGGCAGGTCCAGCTCTCCTCCTTCCACTCGCCGCAGAAGCTCTCGCGGCAGAGGGTGTAGTTGCACGTGTCGCCCAGATAGCCGCAGCACGCGTAGGAGTCCTCGGCGGTGCCCGAACAGCCGATGAGCTTGGCGTCGCGGTAGGTGGCCGGCGCCGCGTTGTCGTCGCACGAGCCACCCGGCTCGTCCGAGTCACCACCGCAAGCCGCCATCATCGGAACCACCATGAGCATGAACAAGAGTCGTCGCATGCCGACAGGGAGACCATGTCCGGCTCTCACCAGGCCACGGCTCATGAGTGAAACATCGACACCGTGGATTCACCCCTGGCGATGAATTATCCGCGCCTGAGAGGACAAGAACGCGAGGCCAATGAATACCTCGCGAAACATGCGTCACCTGTCACAAGCGGACCTGGAGCACCACGGTGGCGCCGTAGGCGTCTCGCGGCAGGTAGAACGGGGCTGGCACCATGTCCACGTACGCCATCTGCGTCTTGTTGGGGTCGCGTGTGTAGACGACCTCCGCGAGCACTCCCACCACCGAGCCGGCGTCCCAGCGCAGGGTGGCCTTCAGGCTCTGGACGGGCTCGCGCTCGTCACCGAGCGGCAGGGTCGACGAGGTCTGCGGCGTGCGGAACACGAAGGTGTGCTCCTGGGGAGGCTCACCGAAGGCGTATACGGGCCCGCGATAGGTCGCGGGCCAGGTGAGGCGCGCGAGCAGCCCCGGCGTCAGGCCGAGGCTCGCGAAGTGATAGGAGACCGCGAGCGAACCCGACACCTCCGCCTGGGGGGCCACGAAGTCGGGCTGCGTCGCGGCCGCGTGCGACAGCACACCGGGGACATCCAGCCGCAGGAACGAGAGGGTCCGATACCAGGCCAGCGCGTCGATACGGAGCGCGCCCAGCCGCACGCGCGCATCCAGGGCGGCGGCGCGCGAGCGCTCCTCGCCCCGGCTCCGCCAGTCGTCGACGACCTCGTCCTGGAGCTCCTGGGCCAGGAGGCTGCCTTCCAACGAGACCGAGGCCGCCATGCCGGTCGTCGCGTCGACTCGCGCGAAGAACCGCTCGTAGAAGGTCGGGTCGCCCTGGTGCAGGGAGAGGTCGACCCCCTCGCCGAGCGGTTCCCCCCAATGCCAGGACACCCGCGCCGAGCCTCCCCGGAGCAGGACATCCGTGGGATAGGCCTCGAAGGGGATGCCGGACCCCGCGAAGCCCCCCGTGCCCCGCTTCGCGTACATGCCCTTCGCCTCGACCCGGAGCTGGTTCGCCACGTCGGCGGAGGCCCCCGCGAACACGCCATAGTGGCGAGAGGACGAGAACTCGTATGTGGCCGCGTCCTCGACGGTGTCGACCACCGCGGACTTGAGCGCGAGGAAGGCGCTCCACCGCGCGCGGGAGACGCGCGCCTCCACGGCCGGCTCGCCCCCGTCGGAGGGACTGACGAAGGCCTGTCGCCCCCAGCTCACCGGGTACGCGTAGCCCATGTGGATGCGCGTGGAGCTCAGGGGGAACACGCTCAGCGCCAGCTCCTCGTTCGCCCCCCAGGAGGCGGGGTGGTAGCGCAGCCGCAGCGCGCTCCCGTTGTCCCGGAAGCTGATGGCCCCGCGGCCCAGCGTCGTCGCGGCGAAGAAGGAGACCGCGGCCTCCGCGCGCAACCCCGGCGTCAGCTCCAGCGAGCGCGCCTCGAGGGCCGCGTGCCACTGCGTGGAGGAGCCGGAGGTGTCGACGTCGAGGTCGCTGGCGGCGAAGGAGAGGCGCGCCTGGAGTCGGGGCTCGGGCGTCACGGACGCGGCCTCGGGGGCTTCGGGGGCCTGCCCCAGGCACAGCAGCAGGGGCAACGTGGAGAGACTGGCGATCATGAGGACGCGGCATCTACCACGCGGCCCCCGCGCTGGAAGCTTCCGGGCACCGGGATTCGCTGGGCGTCCGCCCCGCCCGGCCCGCCGGTGGCGCCATGCCGCAGGGCGCCACGTTCGAACGGCGCACACTTCGTCACGAAGCACTGCCTCACGGGACACCGCTGGAGTACAAACGGACCGATGGGGGCGCTCGAGCGCAAGCCCCCGCCGACGTGTGCCCCTCGCGCGGAAGGACATCGAGACATGATTGCAACCCGGTGGTTCGGACTGGCTTCCCTGACCCTGCTGCTGGCCACGAGCGCCCTGGCCGAGGACAAGGCCCCCGCGGCCGCGGAGAATGGGCCCACGGGCCGGTGGACGACCATCGATGACGAGACGAAGAAGCCCAAGTCCGTCATCGTCATCTACGAGGAGAACGGCAAGCTGTTCGGGAAGATCGAGAAGCTGTTCCGCGACCCCAAGGAAGACCAGAACCCCGTCTGCGACAAGTGCGAAGGGTCGCTGAAGGGGCAGCCCATCATCGGGATGACCATCCTCCAGAACCTGAAGAAGGATGACGATGAGTGGACGGGGGGCAGCATCCTCGACCCGGCGAACGGGAAGACCTACAAGTGCAAGATCGCCCTCGAGGACGGGGGCAAGAAGCTGAAGGTCCGCGGCTACATCGGCATGTCCTTGCTGGGCCGCACCCAGCACTGGGTGCGCGCCACCGAGTAGCCCGCGCCCGACGTGAGCAGCACGGGAGGGCTCCCCGTCTCATCGCGGGGGGCCCTCTTCGTTTCAGTGGCCCGGCGCGTGGGTGTCCGCGGTCAGCCCCCCGAGCATCGTCCGCTCCCCGCCCCCGGCGATGCGCCGCTCCGCCTCGTCCAGGACGGACACGACGTTGGACATGACGAACCGGCTGGCGGGCTCGGGCGGGAACCGGTTGAAGCGCATGCGCAGGTCCTGCGCGGGCACGTCGTAGCGCATGGCGCGGGTGAGCATCCGCAAGGAGACCTTCATCAACGCGATGGTCAGCCGCTCCCCCGGACAGCGGTGGCCGGTGGCGGGGTCGCCACCCCCCTGGGGGATGAACGAGAAGGCGCTCCCGTCCCAGTGCCGGAAGCGGTCCGGTTGGAAGTCGCTGGGGCGCTCCCAGACGCGCGGGTCGTGGTTCGTCCCATACAGGTCGAGCAGCACGCGCCGGCCCCGAGGGAAGGTGTAGCCCTTCCAGGTGAAGCCCTCGCGCACGCGCGCCGCGACGAAGGGGAAGAACGGATAGAAGCGGCGGACCTCCTGGACGAAGCGCTCGTCCGCGTCGTCGTCATTCGCGTCGAGGAGCTGGGCCCGGCCGCGCGGATGCTCGTGGAGGGCGAGCGCCTCGAACACCACGAAGCGCGCCACCGCGACGATGGGACGAAGCAGATTGAGCAGCTCCACGGCGGCCACGCGGGGGCTCAGGGGCCTGCCCTCCGGCCCCAGGTACTCGGCCACGGCCTCCAGCGCGCTGCCCTCCGGGGCGGCCCGCTCGCCGGAGCGGACGTGTCGCACGAGCGAGGCCAGCCAGGCCTCCGCGCGTCGTCGGGCCATGCGCGCTCGCCACTGGCGGGGGCCGATGCCACCGGAGCCGTCGACCATCGCCGCCAGCTGGCGGGTACGAAGGCGCACCTCGGCCTCGGGGAGCGGGATGCCCGTCCACTCACAGGCCACCCGGCACAGCAGCTCCTCCACCTCGTCGAAGAGCACGACGCGCTCTCGCCGGGTCCAGCGCTGGATGGCCTGCCGCCAGTGGTGCTCGGCCAGCTCGGAGGCGCGGCGCAGGCCCTGGGGCGACATGAGCGACATGAACATCGCCTTGCGCGAGCGGTGCGCCTCGCCGTCGAGGTCCTGGACCCCACCGAGCCCGAAGAGCGTCTTGCGCAGACGCCGGGGCGCGGCCCCTCGCCGCTGGAAGCGCTGGGCGTCGTAGAACAGCCGAGCCGCCTCCGCGCCACTCAGGCAGAGGGTGCGCTGGAGGAGCAGGCGGGTCTCGAAGATGTCGGAGCGGTGGCGCGAGCGGCCACGCTCGATGAAGCGGTAGCCGTCCCGGAACAGCGCCAGCGTGCTGTCCAGCCTCGTGTCTCTGGGGATGTCGCTCATGGCCCTGGGAAGGTGGGCACGATGGCGCGCGCGGCCATGGCGCGCCGCCTGCCTGGTCAAGGACCTGCCTCCCCCTCCCCCACGGGCAGCCCGCCGGACGAAAGCCGGGCTGAGCGACCGGCCCCGTCGGGGCCCCCCCTCAGCGAGCCTTGCCGGCCTGCAGCGCCTGCAAGGCATCCAGTTGGCTCAGCAGGGCCTTCGTGGCGTCCTCCCCCTGCACCACGCCGCACTCGTGGGAGAGCCCGTGGTGGGCCATCACCAGCTGGTTGGGCCAGAGATAGGCCGTTCCCACATAGCTCTGGGCCCCATCCGCGAAGACGGCGTTGAAGTGGGGATAGGGCTTCCACGCCGCGATGTCCTCCACCTTCAGCTTCAAGCCAGGGTTCTCGCGCATCGCCTCGGACAGTGCTTCCCGCGACTTCTCATCCAGGCCGCGATGCTGGATGGTCACCTCGAGCCCCTTCTTCGCCTGCTCGATGAGCTTCTGGGTCGTGGCGACGTCCTGCAGCTCGCTGACCGTGACGCGGATGCTGCGGGTCGCGCCGGTGATGAGTCCATCGATGGCGCGCGCCGCGTATGGCGTCTTGATCATCGGGTCGTTGACGACCACGCCCTTGCTCGCGAGCTTTGCCGCCAGCGACGCGAGCTTCGCCTTGTCCTCGCCCGTGAAGGCGTCTGTCTTGAACGTGAGCTTGAGGTAGTCGACGTAGAGTCGCGCGGCTTCTGGCGGCAGCGCCGTGGCGACCTCCGCCTTCTCCGAGACCTTGGGTACGACGGCCCCCGTCATGAGCACGACGTCGTTTCCGACACAGATTCCCTTGGAGTGGTTGATGCGCGGCTTGGCCGTGGACTGGGGATAGACGAATTCGATCCCCGCGCCGAGCAGCGTGTTCACCATGGCTTCGTTCGGAGGACGGTTGTTCCACATGCGCTCGTCGGCGATGACCCGCATCGTCGCGTTCGAATTGTGGCTCCGATAAGACAGGAGCGCGTCCAGCACCTCCTTCGTCTTCTCGTGTTCACCAGAGGTCGACGCGACATCATCGAAGCTCAGGTCGAAGTTGAAGAGCGTCACCGGCTCCTGGGCCGACCTGCCCTTCAACAAGCCCAGGATGTGCCGGAACGACGCGGTGCCGTGGTCCAGCTGGGAGGGTTTGCCCGGGGCCAGTGTGCCAATCAACGGGTCGGTGATGGGGACGTCGTCCTTGGTGGCATCAATCGTCGCGGTCGCCCGAACCTGCGCCTCGCGATAGTGGAACGCATCCAGCATCGCCATGCCCTTGAAGTCAGGCGAATAGATCTCCACGTAGCGGCCCGCGACGACATCCGTCTCGGTGAACGGCCGTGTTTCTCCCGGCCGGTCCACGGGACGGATCGTCGTCGTCCCATCCTTGGTCTCGAGACGAAAGAGCCCTTCCAACTCCTTCCCCTGCAATCGGACCTCGAACCCTTCTTTCCCCAAAGCACTCAGTGGAACCTTGCGCTCCAGCATGTCCCCATGCTGCGACGACTCCGAGGCGCTGCTGGGATTCGCCCCTCCAGCGACCTGGGAGTTCCTGGCCTCCGGTTCGGCCGGAGTCTCTCGTTGAGGCGTCAAGAGGACGGAGTCGAACCGCACCGGCCCCAAGGCATACGTATGCTCGGGGCCCGCACCGGAGGGGCCCGTCTTGAAGGTGATGGTGACCTTGTTGGCGTCCTCCATGGATACCTTCACGAGATCCGCTTCCGCGCCCGTGTACTCCTGATGAGGCGCGGCGGGAGGACGGTGCCAGAGGGACGTCCGGTTGCGAGGCGGCTGGGGGACGCGCAGCGGTGCGGCTTCCGCGCCTTCCGCGTGCGGTTCGAGGACGAGAAAGTCCTTGGGGGGTTCTCCGAGCGCGACGATGCGCTGCCGGACTCCCTGCAGTGTGTAGTCCTTGCCCTCGTACTTCACGGTACGCCCCTTGAGCACCTCCGTCATCGGCATGTATCGCCGGTGGACGCCCGCCTCCTTGAGCGCGACGACAGGCTTTCCCTTGACGAATTCGACCCCGACGACGTCCCACTTCTTCCCGTCGTATTCGACAGGCGTTGGAGGCGTGGCGCGATCAGTCCGCGGGGAAGCGAATGCGCCGGTGAGCGGATCCTCTGGCAGGTCCGCGCGCGGATTCTTCACGACGGGCGGGGCCCCTGAACGCAGGCCAGGGTCCGCCACGCTCGGCGTCTTCTTTCCACTCTCGAACATGGGCGCGAACTCGCGCTTCGCGTGCTCGACCTTCGCGAGAGCCTCCGCCCCGAACGGCGGCGGCTGATTCACATGGCTGGCGAGCCGGTTCGCCCGGACCATCGCATTCTCGAGATCCTCGATGGCATGAGGAACCCGCGCATTGGCCTGCTGGAGAATCCACTCCGCGCTGTCCACCCGCTCGGAAGCAGCGACGAGGTCCTGCTTCGCCTTCGCGAGCGCCTCCGTCGTGGCCTTTCCACCGGGATTGCGTTCATCCGCGCGCGCGGCGACCTCGACGGCGGCCTTCGCCCGCGCCAGGTGGTCACGCGCGCGCATCACGTCCGCGCGAGCATTCACGACCACGTCTCCATAGCCTGGCAGCGCCGCGAGCCTGGCGTCGGCGACCGCCCTCGCCTCCTTCGCCTCCATTCTCTCCGCCGTATCCTTGGAATCACGCGGCTCGACCCTGGGCTGCGACGCCGCGGGGACTTGCTTCGGGATTCCTCCACCCTTCGAGGGACCGACCGTGCTCATCGAACTCCCCAATCGAATGGACTTCACAGTCCAAAGCCGGGTCGGATGAGAGCCACTCACCCCACCTTCGTCAAACCAAGACGTCCGCCCCGCGCGTCCCGGCCCTGAATGAGGAGCGGTGGCGTCACCACGCGCCCGCCCGGATGCAGCCCGACGGGCAAATGACCATCAGCTTGCACCAAGACAGGACCGCGGGGACTGGAGGACGATGACCTGGGTCCGGCTCCCGACACCGCGCTCGCCCCGCCTTGCCCGCCCACGACGCATGCGCAGCTTGGAGCGCCAGGCGCGCGCCCTCCAGAAAGGACCGCCACCATGCTCTTCCGCCAGCTCTTCGAGCCCGAGTCCTCGACCTATACCTACCTGCTCGCCTGCCCGGACACGGGCGCGGCCGCGCTGATCGATCCCGTGGTGGAGACGCTCGAGCGCGACCTCGACCTCCTCCATCGACTCCAGCTCCGGCTCGCCTATGTCCTGGAGACGCACATCCACGCGGACCACATCACCTCCGCGTGCAGGCTGCGCGCGCTCACGGGATGTCGGATCGCCCTGCCGGCCATGGAGCCCGTCCCCTGTCGCGACGTCGGAATCCAAGAAGGCCACCCCCTGGACCTGGGCAGCGTGCGCTTCCAGCCACTCTTCACACCCGGCCACACCGACACCCACCACAGCTACCTCGTTGAGCAGCCCGGCGGCTCTCGCGTCTTCACGGGTGACGCCCTCCTCATCGATGGCTGCGGGCGGACCGACTTCCAGAGCGGCGACGCCGCCACGCTCTATCGCTCCGTCCGGGAGAAGCTCTTCGCGCTCCCGGACGACACCCTCGTGTACCCCGCGCACGACTACCAGCAGCGGCGCGTGTCGACCATCGCGCAGGAGCGCGAACGCAACCCCCGCCTCGGCGGCGACAAGACGCTCGAGGAGTTCGTCGCCCTCATGGCGAACCTCCAGCTCCCCTATCCGAAGAAGATCGACCTCGCCGTGCCCGCGAATCGCCAGTGCGGGGGCTGCACGCCCGACGAGTTGGAGGCACTCCGCGGACCCGACACGGGTGGCTGAATCGCCCGCCTGATCCAATCCGCGGAGCTCGATGCCTCCCCTCACCCCCACCATGGGGGTCGAGCGTTCATCACCCGTCCGCCCAAGTCAGACATACAAATCACGACCATTTCCCATTTCTAGAACAAACAGGAATGACCGTGAGACTGCGCCCCCATCGTGCCGAGATCACGGCGAATGTCGTGGTGGGCGGGAGTGAGCGAGGTCTGTCGAACCTCCTTCCGCGGCCGGAAAATCGGCCTCGTGGCGTCGTCGCGCAGATATCCGATGCGGTGCGCCAGAACCTGCTCATGACATCTCATCGAGACACCCCACTTCATGAGTCGTCAAAAAGAATCTGTTTGAAATACGGAAATAGCTTCACGTAAAGTGTGTTTGACGTTCCAGAGAAGAGACGGGAACCCGTTGTGCCCCAGGGGGAGGGCGTGGCGAACCTTTTCGCAATCCATTCCATCGGCGAATCGCTCGTCTCCTACCTCAGGCACGCCTACGAGGCGCTGCCGGGTGAGCAAAGAGCAAAGCTCCCGAACGTCCAGTCCTTCAGCCTCTTCTCCAGCAAGGAGATGGGGGGTGGGCCGAATGGCTCGGACCCCATCCGGCCCGCGCTGACGCTGTATCTGTATCGCGTGACAATGAATGAGCATCTGCGGAACCAGCCTGTCTCGGGGGGCTCCGCGGCGACCCGTCCACCCCTGGCGCTCGACCTCCACTATCTCCTCACGGTGTGGGCCGAGGACGCCAAGGACGAACATCGATTGCTCGGCTGGGCGATGAACCTGCTCCATACACATCAGACACTCAGCGCGTCTGATCTCAACGAGGACGGGGGCTGGGGCACGGGAGAGATGGTGCAGCTCATCCCCGCGGAGCTGAGCAACGAGGACCTGATGCGCATCTGGGACACGTTCCAACGTTCCTACACGCTCAGCGTCTCATACATCGCCCGGGTCATCCGCATCGACGCGGAGGAGGGCACCTCGGTCAGGCCGGTCGTCGCGCGCAGGCTGTCATTCGGAGATCGCGGGGAGGCGCCATGAGGACGGAGTCGGTCGACAATCGAATCCTCGCGGCGCTGCGCTTCCTGGACGGGGAGACCTTCACGCCCCTCACCGAACCGCTCACCGTCACCGGCAACGCCGCGCGCGTGGTGCGAAACCCGCGCGCCCTCTATGTCCTCACCCAGGCGGCCGGCTTCGCGAGCTACACCGGGAGCTTCGAGTCCCTTCCCCAGCCGGAGCCCGCGCCCACGCCGTTCGCGCTCACCGTGACGGACCCGAGCGGGAGGCATCTGCCCCGCCGGTTGTCGCTCGAGCTGCCACGAGACGCCTCACGGACACCCGTGGACCCGAGCCGCTCCGTCTTCACGCCCGTGGACGTGCGCATGTACCTGGCGCCCACGGCCCGGCCCGCGCCAGGGAGCGCGGTGGTGCGGCTGTCCCTCGTGGACGGCGACGAGGCGCCCCTGGCCCGCTGGGTCGTCCGCATCAAGGTCGCCGTTCCGGACAGGCCGCCCACGGTGGGGCTCGGGCTGTCGGACGCGCGCGGCGAGGTGCTGCTGCTGGTGCCGCGCATCCCCATCATCCGCTGGGGACAGGAAGCGGATGACGACCTCATCCACACGACCTTCCCGGCCACCCTGGAGGCGGCGCCCACGCCGAGCGGGGCGGGACCTCCGGATCCGGACGTCCCGGATGCCAGCTTCACGTTGCTGCCGCTCACCCTCCAGGTTGCCTCCGGCCTGGAGATTCACCGTCGGATTGAGATCCCGACTCCCTAGAGGGGGCATCATGCCTGAATACCTCGCACCTGCTGTGTATGTCGAAGAGACGAGCTTTCGAGCCAAGTCGATCGAAGGGGTGAGCACCAGCACGACGGGCTTCGTCGGTCCGACGCTCACCGGTCCCTCGGGGGGAACACCGGAGCTGCTCACCAGCTTCGCGGACTTCGAGCGAATCTACGGAGGGCTGGACCCGCTCTCCTATGGAACCAACTACCTGGCGCACTCGGTCCGCGCCTACTTCAACGAGGGCGGCTCGCGCCTGTACGTCTCGCGCGTCGTCACGACGGCGGCGGACGCGGGCTTCGCCTCGGCGGCCATCGGCGCCAGCGGACACAAGTTCGTCGCGCGCTTCCCGGGCCGGGGAGGCAACGGCACCATCACCGTCAGCGCCATGCAGCGCCCGGCGAGCCCCATCGCCCTGGACCGCGCGCCGTCGGGCTCCGTGTTCGTCACCGACGACAACACGCCCGCCACCCACCTGAAGGGCGCCAGTGGCTGGACGCCCGCGCTGCCCACCACCCCCACCGGCAACCTCGTGACGCTGTCCATCCGCACCCGCGACGGCGCGGGCCGCGAGGTGACGTACGAGGACGTGGGGTTGGACCCCCAGCACCCGCGGTGGATCGGCAACGTGCTGTCGCGGACGCCCACCCGTCAGTCCGAGGCGCTCCAGCGGCAGTTCGCCATCGACTTCTCGGGGGCCACGCCTCCCACCGGGACGGAGCTGAAGACGACGCTGGGCGCCCTGCCCCAGACCTTCACCCTGACCGGCGGGCTCGACGGCGACGCGCCCACCACGGCGCAGTACGAGGCGGCGCTCGAGGCGCTGGCGGGCATCGAGGACATCTCCATCGTCGCCGCCCCGGGCTCGTCGTCGTATGGCACCACCACCGGCCCCGGCGTCCGCAACGCGCTCATCTCCCACGCGGAGAAGCGCCGGGCCTACCGCGTGGCGGTGCTGGACACCCCCGCTGGCCAGTCGCTGGGCCAGGTGCGCGAGTGGCGCGGGCAGATCGACTCGAAGTACGCGGCCCTCTACTACCCCTGGGTGGTGGTGGCCAACCCGCTGGCCCGCGCCGGGGACGAGAGCATCCCGAAGGAGCTCGCCCTGCCGCCGTCGGGCTTCCTCTGCGGCATCTACGCGCGCAACGACGTGCAGCGCGGCGTCTTCAAGGCGCCCGCCAACGAGGTGGTCAACAGCGCGCTGCGCTTCGAGTCGGACGTCAACTTCGCGCAGCAGGAGGTGCTCAACCCGCTGGGCATCAACTGCCTGCGCTTCTTCCCGGGCCGCGGCTACCGCGTCTGGGGCGCGCGCACGGCCAGCTCGGATCCGGAGTGGAAGTACTTGAACATCCGGCGCTACTTCAACTTCCTGGAGCGCTCCATCGACGTGGGCACGCAGTGGGCCGTCTTCGAGCCCAATGGCGAGCGGCTGTGGGCCAACATCCGGGAGACCATCGGCAGCTTCCTGGAGACGCAGTGGCGCTCGGGCGCGCTGCTCGGCACCGACCCGAAGCAGGCCTTCTTCGTCCGTTGTGATCGCAGCACCATGACGCAGGACGACCTCGACAACGGCCGGCTCATCTGCCTGGTCGGCGTGGCGGCGGTGAAGCCCGCCGAGTTCGTCATCTTCCGGATCGGCCAGAAGACGGCTGATGCCCGCAGCTAGGGGAAAGGAACCAGGACATGAGCACGCGCCCCACTCCCTACGGTGCATTCAATTTCGAGATCAGCTTTGGCGGTGACTCCTTCGGCGGCTTCTCGGATGTCTCGGGGTTGAACACCGAGTTCACGATGGCCGAGTACCGCGAGGGCACCGACCCGAAGAACCACGTGCGCAAGGTGCCCGGCATCTACAAGACGGGCGACGTCACCCTCAAGCGCGGCCTCATCGCCTCCCGCGTCATCTGGGAGTGGATCGAGGCGGTGCGCGCCACGGGCGTCACCGGTCGCAAGGAGTTCGTCCTCATCACGCTGATGGACGAGACGCGCACGCCGGTGCAGTCGTGGAAGCTCTTCAACGTGACGCCCATGAAGTACACGGGCCCCACGCTCGCGGCCAAGGGCGGCGGAGACGTCGCCATGGAGGAGCTGGTGCTGTCGGCCGAGGACGTGCTGACGGGCTTTCCCAACGTGACGTGAGTGGTGGTCCTTCCGCGGGACAGGGTGAGGGTCTGGGATGAGTGGCCTCGTCTTCGAAGTCGACACACGCGCTCCCGTGAGCGCGCCCGAGCGCGCGGACCTCGCCTGCTTCGTGGGCTTCGTCCGCCGCGTCCCGGGCACGCCCGTCCCGCTGGACCTCCAGCAGTGGCTCGTCGAGCACGGCTGGAGCGCGGGCCCGCTGTCGGCCCTGGGGGACGTGCCCGTCCCCATCGAACGCTGGAGCGACTTCGCCCGGCTGTTCGACTGGGAGGGCACGTACCTGGGCGCGGCGGTCCGCTCGTTCTTCACCCAGGGCGGGCGCAAGTGCTACGTCGTCCGCGTCGGCGACCCGTGGCCGGCCCTGGCCCCGCGCGCGGCCCGCGCGCCGCTCGCGCAGAAGCTGCTCCCCGGCCTCGGGGCCCTGTTCGAGGCCACGCCGCACGACCGGGGCACCTGGAAGGGCGCCGCGCACCTGCTCGGCCTGGATGACGTGTCGTTCCTGTGCCTGCCGGACCTCCCGGCGCTGTTCGCCATGGACGAGGAGCCGCTGCCTCCACCCGTCCAGCCGCCCTCCCACCCGGAGGTCTTCGTCGACTGCTCCACGCCGGCGCCCGCGCCCGTGGAGCAGCAGCCCTCCCACCAGCCCGTGCCCCGCGCGGACACGGAGGGCTACACGCGCTGGGCGGACTTCCTGGAGCGGGTGAAGGCCCTGCTCTCGCGCCACGTGCGCGAGGTGCAGCTGGTCGCCGCCATCCCCCTCCCCCACGCCAGCGCCGTCGCCCACGCCCACGGGCGCGACTGGGTGGCCGAGGAGAACCCCCACGCGTACCTGCTCGCCACGGGCCACCTGTCGCGCATCGCGAGCGCGTTCGTCCAGCTCGTCTACCCGTGGGCGCGCACGCCGGGTTCGGCCCTGCTGCCCGGAGGGCTGGAGAGCCCCGAGGGGCTGCTGTCGGGCGTGCTCGCGCGGAGCGCGCTGCTGCGGGGGACCTTCCACAGCGCGGTCCAGGCGGGCCTCGCGGATGTCCACGAGCTGTCCCCCCGGGTGGACCGCGGCGCGCTCGCGCTGCGACCGCCCACCGGCCCGGGCGGCGCCACCGACAGCGCCTGGCCCGAGCGGGTGAGCCTGCTGGGCTACACGGCCGGAGGGCCGCGCGTGCTCTCCGACGTCACCACCAGCCCCAGCGCGAGCTGGCGACAGGCCGGTGTGTGCCGGCTGCTGTCCGTGCTCATCCGCGCCATGCGGCGCGCGGGGGTCCAGACGCTGTTCGAACCCTCCTCCGAACGGACATGGCGCGAGCTGGTGTACCGCGTCGAGGGGCTGCTGGTCCGCCTGTGGGAGGCGGGCGCGCTTAGAGGCACGAGTCCGCGCGACGCGTTCCAGGTCCGCTGCGACCGGACCACCATGACCCAGGACGACCTCGACGCGGGGCGGCTGGTGGCGGAGGTGGAGTTCGACGCCGCGGCGGCGCTCGAGCGCATCCACGTCGTCCTGACCCTGGCCGAGGAAGGCGTGCTCTCGCTGCTGCCGGAGGGAGCGTCATGAGCGCCACCGTCTCCGCGCCGTTCGAGCCGCTCTTCACCTTCCGCTTCGAGGTCTCCATCCAGGAGCAGCCGCTCCAGGGCGGCGGGGGCGAGCTGAGCCCGACGCCGGCGGGTGCCTTCTCCGAGTGCACCGGCCTGGAGGCGACCATGGAGCCCAAGGTCATCAAGGCGGGCGGGTTCAACTACGGCGCCATCCAGCGGGCGGGGCCGGTGACGTTCGCCACGGTGGTGCTCAAGCGCGGCATCTCCCGCGACGGCCGGCTCTTCAAGTGGTTCGAGCGCGTCGCCACCGGCGACACCGGGCATCGCTGCACGGTGCGCATCCTGCTGATGGGCATGAGCGGGCCGGACGCGTCGGAGCCGGAGGTCCTGCTCACGTGGAGGCTGGAGCGGGCCATGCCCATCAAGTTCAAGGCCGCCGACTTCAACGCCAGGGCCTCCGAGGTGGGCATCGAGGAGCTGCACCTCGCCCACGAGGGCCTCTTCCTCGAGAGCCAGCGGACGGGAGCCTGACCCCATGAGCGCGCCACGCAAGGCAACCTTCACCCCCAAGGGCCAGGCCCCCATCGAGGTGCACTTCAACCCGGCCTCGCTGCAGCTCACCCTCTCCACCAAGCTCAACGAGAAGAAGAGCAAGAAGCAGGGCGGACGGCAGGTGGTCAACGAGGGCACGGCCAAGCTGGCCGTGGAGCTCGTCTTCGACACCACGGACACGCTCGAGAACGTGTGCGACACGACGGTGAAGGTGGCGCGGCTGCTCGGCGAGAAGGGCAAGCCGCCTCCCTACGTCGCCTTCGAGTGGGGCGCCTTCAAGTTCGAGGGCATCGTGGACTCCTACAAGGAGACCCTCGACTACTTCTCCGCGGACGGAGTCCCGCTGCGCTCCAGCGTGTCGCTGGGGATGACGCAGGACGAGGACATCTTCGCGCGCGGCGCGCCCGGCCAGCGGGCGGAGGGCTGGAGCCCGGCCAACGGCGGCGCCGACTCCCAGGCCGAGGTGGCGCCTCCACCTGGCGGCTCCACCACGACGACCGCGACGCAAGCGGGCGCGCCCTCCGCGGGGCGGGAGATCGCCGCGATGAACGGAGAGGAGAGCATGCGCTTCCCGCGCTCTCCCGTGCTCACCGTGGATGCCTCCGTCACCCTCTCTCCGCCCGCGGCCTTCGCGAGCGTGGGCGTGGGACTCGGCGGAGGTGTGGGCGGGGGGCTCGGCGTGGGGGGAGGACTGGGCGCGAGCATGGGCATCGGCGTGAGCGGGGGCGGCGCGCTTCCCTCGTTGCAGGGGGCCTTCTCCGGGCTGCGGCTGCCCTCGGTCGGCGCCTCCGCCTCCGTGCGGCTGGACACGAGCCGGCTGGTGCGGCGGGTGGAGACGCACACGCACGCCACGGAGGGCGGCGCGAGCTTCGAGCTGGGCGGGCGGATGCTCAGCCGCGGGTCGCGTCTGGGTGGGAACGCGCGGATTCGCATGCGCTTCGAGGAGGAGTGAGCCATGGGCATCGTGTCGATTGGCGAGGTGGTGGGGAGCGTGAGCGACGGCCCGTCCGCGCAGCCGCCCTCCGAGGCGGGCGCGGGGCAGTCCCCGCAGCCCGGTGGCGCGTCCATTCCCGAGCAGGCCGAGGCGCTGGAGCGGCAGCTCCGGGCGAAGGTCTGGCGTCGAACCCGGCTCACCGCGGACTGAGGACCGCAACGCCATGTCCGAACGAGCGCTGAGCAGCCGGCCCGTCTATTCCGCGCGCCCCACGGTGCGCATCGACGGGCGCGCGTCCGACAAGGTCACCCAGCTCCTGGGGACGATGCGCATCACCGAGTCCGAGGGCGGCATGTCCTCGCTCGAGCTGGGCCTGGACAACACCGCGCGCACCGACGACGGGCGGACGGACCTGGCGTTCGAGGACGAGTCCCTCCTGCGCTTCGGCACGGCCATCTCCATCCACGCCGGTGACGAGAACGCGCCACAGGAGATCTTCCGGGGGCTCGTCACCGGGCTGGAGGCCGGCTTCGAGGGCGCGGCCGGTCCGGAGCTGCTGCTTTTGGCGGAGGACGCGCTGCAGCGAGCCCGGCTGGCGCGCCGCACCCAGGTCCACGTGGACACGAGCCTCGCCACCCTGGCGCGCGAGCTCGCCGCGCGCATCGGCATGCGCGCCGTCGTCGACGGGCTCGACGCGCCGCTGGGCCTCCAGGTGCAGCTCAACGAGAGCGACCTGGCCTTCCTGCGCCGCCTGCTCGCCTCGCGCGACGGCGACCTCCAGGTGGTGGGCGAGGAGCTGCACGTGTCCGCGCGCAAGGGGGTGCGCCGGGGCACCCAGGAGCTGACGCTGTACAGCCAGCTGCGGCGCGCGCGCGTCGTGGTGGACCTGGCCCACCAGGCCACGGAGGTCACCGTCACCGGCTGGAACGCGCTCACCGGTGGCAAGGTCTCCGGCAGCGGCGCCGGGACGAACCTGGGGCCGGGCACGGGCCGCAAGGGCGCGGACGTGCTCCGCTCCGCCCTGGGCGCGCGCTCCGAGCACCTGGGCGACCTCTCCGCGATGACGGACGCGGAGGCCCGGGCGCTGGCGGAGGCCGCGTTCGACCAGCGCGCGCGCCGCTTCGTCTGCGTGGAGGGCACCGCCGAGGGCAACCCCGCCCTGCGCGTGGGCACGCACGTGTCCCTGCGGGGCCTGGGCCGCCGCTACGACAACACCTACTACGTCGTCCGCGCCCACCACCGCTACGACCTGACCCGCGGCTACGAGACGGACTTCGAGGCCGAGTGCGCCTTCCTGGGAGGCCCGTGATGCAGCCGCTCCCCTTCCCTCCCACCCCGCCGAACCTGGGCGCCCTGCACGGCACCTACCTGGGCCGCGTTACGTCGGTGGCGGACCCCGAGCACCTGTCGCGCGTGCAGGTGCGGCTGGTGAGTACGCCCGACACCATCGGCGATGGCAACGCCACCCTCTGGGCCCGCGTCTCCGTCCCCTTCGCGGGGGACGGGCGCGGCGCGTTCCTCATCCCCGACGTGGGCGACGAGGTGGCCCTCGTCTTCATCAACGGCGACCCGCGCCAGCCGCTCGTGGTGGGCGGTGTGTGGAACGGCGCCGCGCGCCCGCCGGAGCAGCTCGGTGGGGGCGGGGACCGCGTGGACCGCTACACGCTGACCGGCCGCAAGGGCAGCCGCATCGCCATCGTCGAGGAGACGGAGGGCCAGGCCACCATCTCCCTCACCACGCGGGGAGGCCAGAGCGTCACGGTGACGCAGCAGGATGGCGGCAAGGTCATCCTCGAGGCCGCGGGCAACACCGTCACCCTGGACACCCAGGGCGTCACCGTCCAGACGCCGCTGACGGTGAAGGTCTCCGCCAGCCGCGTCGAGGTCGCCGCCGCGCAGGTCCAGGTGGACGCGGCCATGTCGACCTTCTCCGGCGTCGTGAAGTGCGACGTCCTCCAGGCCACCACCGTGGTGGCCGCGACCTACACGCCCGGAGCCGGAAACGTATGGTAGCCCACCCCACCCTCCTGCGCGGGCTCACCTTCGACGGTGGCAGCGGCCGGCCCATGCCGTCGACGGAGAACCGCCCGGTGCTCATGGAGCGCACGGACGACGACTTCGTCTCCGCGTTCCTCGCGGAGCTGGGCACCGACGACGGCCGCAGGCAGCTGACGGCGACGGTGCGCAACGCGGGCGAGGGCGCGCCCTCGCTCAAGCTCTACCAACCCGTCCACCGCGCCTTCCAGCTGGCCGTGGTCGAGGCCTTCTGCGACATCCCCGGCGAGCCGCGGCTGGACCCCGCGCGCATCGAGAGCGCGGGCCTGGTCGTGCGGCGGGTCGACCCGGGCTCCGGCAAGCGCGAGGGGTGGATGAAGCTGGCGGGCGAGGTGCGCGGCTGGGTGCCGCTCGCGGACGCGCGCTCGCTCGACGCGGACCCCGACCCGGCCCGCCGCAAGGCCGCGTTCCCCTCCGGCAACGCCACGCTGGACGCGCTGGTGGAGGACGCGCTCGGCGCGCCCACGCCCTACGAGGAGAGCGTGTCGCTGCTGTTCGTCGCGCCGCCGCGCGTCTGCGCCGCCACGGGCCGCACCATCCTCTACGGCATGGTGCCCGTGGCCAGCGCCGAACAGGTGTCCGGCAAGGCGGCGACCCCGCCCCGCTACGAGGAGGACGAGCTGCGCGACATGCTGCTGCCGTACTTCTCCGCCTCGGTGGGCGTGAGCCTGGGGGCCATCGCCGGCAAGACGTACTCGTACCGCTACACCGACGAGGCCGCCGCCGACGCGTCGCTGTCCGCCGCGGACCGCGACCGGCTGGAGCAGTTCGCCACGTTCCTGCGCAAGCTGGTCAGCGTCTTCAACGCGTTCGAGACGCCGGCGATGAAGGCCGCGCTCAATCGGCTCACGCTCCCATACAGCGGCGCGCCCAGGCCCCTGGGCGACGCGTTGGCCGAGGCCGCCGAGGTCTTCGTGCTGGGGAGGCCAGACCGGCGCTTCCGCCTGCCGGACTCCTGGCCCCGCGTTTCGTCGGGGGACGTGGCCGCGCTGGTGCGCGCCGGCGCGGAGGCGTCGAAGGCCCGGCTCGCGACGCTGCTGCCCCGGCGCGGACGCTTCGACGTCCCGGACGCGCGCTACGAGGTCCGCGCCTTCATCCGCGTCCGACGGGACGACGGGTGCCCTCCCTCCATCGTCTGGGGCACGCCCAGCCAGCCGTTCCGCATCGCGCCCTGGTACGAGAACGGGAGGCTGCCTCCCGTGCAGGTCGCGCTGCCCCCGGTCACCCGGGACAACGTGCGCAACTTCCTGCCGAACGTCGCCTTCCAGGTGCCCGGCAACATCTTCGACCTTCTGTCGCGCAACAAGGCGAAGGACTTCCTGGAGGAGAAGGCGTCGGAGGGACGCTCGGGCGGGCTCGATTGGATCTGCGGTTTCAACATCCCCATCATCACGCTCTGCGCGTTCATCGTGCTGAGCATCTTCCTGGCGCTGCTCAACCTCCTCTTCTGGTGGCTGCCCTTCATCAAGATCTGCATCCCGCTCCCCCGGCGGGGGCGGTGAAGCTGCCTGGAGAACCACGCGATGAACCCCACTTCACGACCGCTGGTGAGCTTCCCGCTGCTGCCCGTGCCCGACGAGCACGGGGAGCTGCACTTCCCCACGCTCGAGACGAGCGTGCGGCAGTCCATCGAGGTCATCCTGCGCACCCGGCCGGGTGAGCAGCTGATGCGGCCCGAGTTCGGCGCGGGCCTGGAGGAGTACGTCGGAGAACCCAACGTGCTCGCCACGCGCCGCCGCATCCGCGACCTGGTCGCGGACTCGCTGGCGAGATGGGAGCCGCGCATCGATGTGGAGCGCGTCGACGTGCTGGAGGTCGACGGCGCGCCCGCCCACGCCCGCGTGGAGATCGTCTACCGGCTCCGCCGCACCGGCACGGTGCAGGGGCTCGGGTTGACCCTGGACCTCGGAGCCTAGGATGCCCATCGTCCCGCCCAGACTCGACGACCGGAGCTTCGACGACCTCGTCGAGGAGCTGCTCGCCCGCATTCCCGCGCACACCCCCGAGTGGACCCACGCCCGCCAGGGAGACCCGGGGCGCACGCTGCTGGAGCTGTTCGCCTGGCTGGCGGACACCATCCTGTACCGCGCCAACCTCATCCCGGAGCGGCAGCGGCTGGCCTTCCTGCGCCTGCTCGGCATCCAGCTGCGCCCCGCCGTCGCCGCCACCGGCGTGGTGAGCGTGCGGTTCGACAGCCAGACGCTGCAGCCGTCCGTGGTGCTGCGCCCCTACTCCGAGGTGCGCGGCCCCGTGCCCTTCGAGACGCGCACGGAGCTGCCGGTGGTGCACCTGTCGGCGGAGGCCTACTACAAGCGGCCCCTGGCCCAGGCCGAGCGCCAGCAGATGGGCGCGCTGCTCACCGGCCTGTCGCGCGTGTACGGCCTGTCCCCCACGCAGGCCGCCTACTACGTCACCACCGCGCTGTTCCCCGATGGCGCCGCGGAGCCCGCGGGTTTCGACGTGGTGGAGCGCACGGTGGACCACTGCCTGTGGCTGGCGCTGCTGGCCCCCACGGCGGCGGACGTGCCCACGCTGCGCCAGGAGTTGAACACGGGCTCCGCCGGCGCGCCCCGCGTGCTGAGCGTGGGCATCATGCCCGCCATCGAGGTGCCCGCGCTCCAGGAGGAGATTGGCCCGCGCGCGCGCATCCCCCACCAGTGGGAGCTCAGCGGCGTCCCGGACGCGCGGGGCAACCCCACCTACCACCTGCTGTCGGTGGCCTACGACTCCACCCAGGGCCTCACGCGCCGGGGCGTCATCCACCTGGTGATGCCCGGCCACGAGATTGGCGTGCCGTCCAACGACGTGCGCCAGAGCCTGCACGCGGGCGTGGGAGACCGACCGCCGAGGCTGGACGACGCCAGGCGCACCGAGCGGCTCGTCGCGTGGCTGCGGCTGCGGCCCACGGTGAAGCTGTCGCGCCTGCCGCTGAGCTGGGTGGGCATCAACGCGGTGGAGGTGGAGCAGCGCCGCACGTACACCGCCGTCGTCGTGGGCCAGGGCGACGGGACGCCTGACCAGGAGCTGCGGCTGCCCATGGGCTCGGTGGAGCGCGAGTCGCTCCAGCTCGAGGTGGAGGAGCCGGGACAGGGCTATCGCCCGTGGACGCAGGTGGACGACCTGGCCCTGGCCGAGCGCGACTCCGCCGTCTTCCAGCTCGACGCGGAGGCGGGGCTGGTGCGCTTCGGCAATGGGGTGCGCGGCCGGATGCCCACGGTGGGCATGCGCGTGCGCGTGGCGCGGATGCGCACCGGAGGCGGCGTGGCGGGCAACCTGCCGGCGGGCACGCTCAAGTCCCTCAGCGCGCTCACGGTGGAGGGCACCGCGCCCGCCGCCGCGCTGAAGGCGGAGCAGGCCCTGCCCACGGTGGGAGGCCAGGACGCGGAGACGCTCCCGGAGGCGGAGCGGCGCATCCCCTCCACCCTGCGCCATGGCGAGCGCGCGGTGACGGCTGAGGACTACCGCTGGCTGGCCGCCGGCAGCCCCGGCGCATCCCCGGGCCGGGTGGAGGTGCTGCCCCGCTTCAAGCCCCACCAGCGCCGGGAGAACGTGCCCGGCGTGGTGACGGTGATGGTGCTGCCGCCCTCGAACACCTTCCGCGCCCCCAACCCGCGCCCGGACCGGCCCTTCCTGGAGGGCGTGCACGCGCACCTGGAGGCGCGCCGACCGCTGGCGACGGAGCTGTACGTCATCGGCTGTGAGTACGTGCCGCTGGGCCTCTCCACCGGCATCACCGTGCGCGAGGGCTTCGGCCGCGAGACGGTGGTGAACGCGGTGCGGGACGCGCTGTTCCGCTGGCTGTGGCCGCTGCCTCCCGCGGGCCCGCAGGGCGGCGGCTGGACACTGGGGCGCGCGGTGAGGGACCGGGAGCTGGAGGTGGCCATCGCGCAGGTGCCCGGCGTGGACTCCATCAGCGGCGTGCGCCTGTTCAGCGGCGGCACGGTGGTGGCGATGCCGCCGACCCCCTCCGGCACGGAGGGCGCCACCTCCGCGCGCTTCGAGGTGCGTCCGGCGTCGACCGGCGCGACCACCGGCTCCGCGCTGCCCGGAGGCACCAGCGCGTCCGCGTCGGGTTGGCGGCTGCTGGCCGGCACCGTGCCCGGCATGCCGGTGGAGCTGGTGCTGCGCCCCTGGCAGTTGCCGGAGCTGATGGCGGTCGTCGTCGACGCCGACGGGGGCCTGCCCCGGGATTTGAAGGGCGCGCCGGATCCGTTCCAGTCCACCCAGCCGGGGATCGCCGTCCCCGTCGTCCCCGAGGTCTGCTGACCATGGACGCGAACCGGCTGCGCTTCTGGCTGTTGGCAGAGCCCCTCGTCCACTGGGAGCCGCTCCCGGAGGGGCCGTCCCAGCCGCACGCCATCCACCGCGACACGAGCCGCCGCACCGTGCGGCTGGCGAGCTCGCCGGGCACGGTCCCCTGGACGGAGCCGGACGAGCCGGCGCGGGCCGAGCAGCTCGTGAACCAGGTGCCGGGCACGCTGGACGCCTTCGGCACGTGGGCGTATCTCGACGAGGCGACGGCCACCGTGATGGCCGCGGGGGCGGGCCCCGAGCCCACCCCGCTGCTGCGCTTCGACGCCACGACGCCGCGCGCGCGCCCCACCGACCTGGTGCTGGGCGAGGACGGCGTCCTGTACGTCGCCGCGGGCGGTGGCAAGGTGCTGCTCTCGGACACCCGCAACCGGTGGGACCCCGCCACCGTGTCGCTGGAGGGCTTCGAGGCGTGGAGGCTCGCGCCCGCGCCCGGAGGCGGCGTGTTCGTGCTGGGCCGCCCCACGTCGCTGGGCGCTCCCTCGGGGCCCGCCCAGGTGCGGCTGGCCCACGTGACGGGACAGCCCCTGCACCGGGGCCTGCCCGGCGAGCGCGCGCCCACCGTCTTCAACCCCGAGGACAACCGGAACCCGCCGCGCATGTCGCTCCTGTTGGACGGGCCCTCGCTTCCGGGCGAGGTGCTCGTGGGGCTCGCCACCAGCCCCGACGGGCGGCTCGCGCTCTTGAGCTGGGTGCACGACGCCGCCAGCGCCGTGCCCCCCGGGGACGGCTCCGCGCGCCTGCGCTTCTTCACGGGCACCGGCGTGACGGAGCCCGTGGCGCTGCTGGGCGCGCGCAGGCCCTTCAGCCTCGCGTGGGTCCGCGCAGAGCGCGTCGCCGTGCTGCTGCGCACGGGAGCGACCACCCTCGGCGCCGTGGCCTACGAGCCGCAAGCCCAGGAGCCGCTCGCCGCGCCCCTGGGCGACTACTACCCGCTCACCGCCCATGACGGCGGCCCGTTCCTGCACGGCCCCCACGCCCAGGTCCACTACCCCGTCCAGGCGGGCGCGCCGGAGCCGCTGCACCCCGTGTCGCTGCCCTCCTTCGCGCTCCAGGGCTCCATGCGCAACGCGGGGGCGCCCCTGGCCCCGCTGCTGGACGCCGGCGACGCCCGCGCCGTCTGGCACCGGCTGTACCTGGAGGCGTGCCTGCCGCCGCGCTGCGGCCTGCGCGTCTTCCTCGCGGCGACGAGCACCGCGCAGCGCCCGGCCGAGGACGCCGAGGACACCTGGCACGAGCACCTCTTCGGCGACGTGGCGTCCACCAGCGGCGCCGCGCAGGTCCCCCGGGGCGCGTGGGTGTCCGACGCCTCCGAGCTGCCCTTCCACCCCGGGCTCCTGCCCGGGACACCGGAGCCCGGCCGCCGGGGACTCTTCACCGTCCTCATCCAGCGCGCGGGGCGGCGCGTGCGCGCGCTCCAGGGGCGCTACCTCTGGGTGCGGGTGCAGCTGGTCGGCGACGGACGCTCGTCGCCGGAGGTGGCCGCGCTGCGCGTGCACGGCCCGCGCTTCTCGTACGCGGAGAACTACCTGCCGGAGCTCTACCGCGAGCAGGTCTTCGGCGACGACGCGGACGCGAAGGCGACGAGCACCCCCGCGGACTTCCTCGAGCGCTTCCTCGGCCTCACCGAGGGCCTGCTCACCCCCATCGAGGACAGGATCGCCGGGGCCTCGCTGCTCACGGACCCGCGCACCGTCCCCGAGGAGTCGCTGGAGTGGCTCGCCGGGTGGATCGGCCTCACCTTCGACGCCGCCATCCCCCACGAGCGACGGCGGCGGCTGCTGGAGGCCGCGCCGCGCATCCGCCCGTGGCGAGGCACCTCGCGGGGCCTGAGGCTGGCGCTGGACGCGCTCACCGACGGCGGCATCTCCCGGGGCGGGCTGGTCGTCGTGGAGGAGTACCGGCTGCGCCGCACCTTCTCCACGCTGCTCGGCATCGACCTGGGTGACGAGGACGACCCGCTCCTGCCCGGGCTGCACCAGAGCGGCAACTCGTACGTCGGCGACACGCTCTTCCTGGGCAGCGAGGACCACAAGGAGTTCCTCGCGCTGTTCGGCCCCGAGGCGCCGACGACCGCCGCCGAGGAGGCCGCGGTGGAGCAGTTCCTCGCCGGGCTCGCCCACCGCGTCACGGTGCTGGTGCACCAGGACCTCGACGCGCGGGAGCTGGGCCTGGTGCAGCGGGTGGCGGAGCTGGAGGCCCCCGCGCATGTCGCCGTCTCCGTGAAGAGGGCGAGCCATCCGCTCATGGTGGGCGTGGCCTCGCTCGTGGGCATCGACACGTACCTGGGGCCACCACCGAGCCCCCAGCCCCTTCGCGTGGGCGAGGGCGCGCTCGGCAGCAGGAACCTGCTCGAGCGTCCCCCCAGCCTGGACCCCCGACTTCTCGCAGGAGGTTAGCCGATGAGCACTCCCATGGACCCGCTGCTCGAGAGCGAGGCGACCGACCGCACGTACTACGCGACGGGCGTCCTCCTGGACCCGAGCGACTTCGACGCAGAACAGAGTTACCACCGCGGCCGGCTGGCGCGCTCGCTCGCGGCGCTGCATGGCCCGGGCACGGCCTCCGGCCTGCGCGTGCTGCACGAGCCCTACTCGGACCCGCTCAGCGAGGCGGAGGTCGCCGTCCTACCGGGGCTCGCGGTGGATCCGCTCGGGCGGCTGGTGGAGGTCGCCTCGCGGGCCTGCATCCGGGTGAAGCGCTGGTACGAGGGCTTCCCCGCGGACCAGCTGCTGCGGCGCGCCCGGGCGGACTTCGGCATGGGGCTGCCCCCGGCGGAGCTGCCCGAGCAGGCGGTGGTGGCGGACCTCTTCGTGCGCTTCCGGGTGTACGCGCGCGGTTGGACGCCGGCCTTGGCCTCCGGCCTCTACGACGCGACGGACGCGGTGTCGCCCGCGCGCCTGCGCGACGGCTTCGAGCTGCGGCTCGTGCCCCGCCTGGAGTCCGCGGCCCAGCCCCTGCCCACGGTGCCGGTGGGGCCCTGGCCCCGGCCCGCCGGCGGCACGCCCTTCCCGGGCGGCGGCGGGGATGAGGCCGCGCGAAGGAGCGCCTTGAAGAAGGCCATCCTGGATTCGTGGCTGCCCAGCCGGCAGGCGCTGCTGGACCGGCTGTGGGGCGACGCGTTCCTGCCCCACGCGCTGCGCTTCGACGCGAGCCAGCCGGGGGGCAAGGTGGCCGACCCCGCCTGGGTGTTCCTCGCCCGGGTGGCGGTGGGGGTCACCGCCGCGGTGGATGGCGGCGGCAGGCCCGTGCGCTCGGGCACGGTGGCCGTGGACAACGAGATGCGCCCGTTCGCCGTCACGGTGGCGGCGTTGGCGCGCTGGCTGGGCATCTAGCCCCTGGACATCGACACGACGCGGGGAGAGTGGCTGCGATGATTGATACGACGAAAGGACCGGCGCGCGAGCGGCTCGAGCCCAACGCCGCCAAGAGGCTGGAAGCGGCGGGCACGCTCGTCCATGACGACCGGCGGCTGCGCTCCTTCTTCTTCGATGGCCGCTTCCTGACGGCCAAGGACCTCACGCGCGAACAGGCCTACTTCCTCACGCGGCAGGCGGACCTCGGCCGCGGCGGGGGCGTGGGCGTGGTGACGGGCCTGAGCGTGGAGGATGGCCCGGACCCGCGCGCGCTGCGCATCACCGCCGGCCACGGCGTCACGCCGTCGGGCGAGGCCGTGGTCATCCCGCGCGAGCTGACCAACGTGCGGCTGGACGACATCCCGGAGGTGCAGCGGTTGGACGCGGCCTTCGGGCTGGCGCCCATCCCCCGCGAGACGGCGCGCAACCGCTCCGGGCTCTACATCGTGGCGCTGCGCCCGGTGGAGTACACGGCCAACCTGGTGGCGTCGTACCCCAGCTCCGTGGGTGGCGCGCGCACGGCCCAGGATGGCGACATCATCGAGGCCACCGCCATCACCCTCATCCCCTACCCGGACAACCACGCGGGGGCCGGCTTCGAGTCGCGCCGCTCGCGGGTGGCCCACGAAATCTTCGTGCGCAACGGCGGCCTGCGCCCGCCGGTGGACGCGCTGCCCATCGCGATGATCGCCCTGGACCACGGCGTCATCCGGTGGATCGACCGCTTCCTGGTGCGCCGCGAGGTGGGCTCGGAGCAGACGGACTTCCTGGGCTTCGGCCAGGCGCCGCGCGCGCTGCGCGAGGCCCACCTGCTCCAGTACCGCGAGCACCTGGAGGCGGTGCTCGCCTCCCGGCGACAGGTGAACCAGGGCGAGCGGTTCGCGGCCAGCGAGCACTTCTTCGCGCTGCCACCCGCGGGCCCGCTGCCGGCGGCGGCCGTCGCCGTGGACGGGCAGGAGTCCACCGAGGTCTTCTTCCCGCCCGAGGTGGACGTGGAGCTGTCCTTCGTCCCCGAGGACGAGATTGGCGCGCTCCTGGCGGAGAGCCTGTTCCTGGCGCCCATCGACTTGACGAAGACAGGCGAGGAGCTGACGGCCGTCTCCGTGCTGGTGATGGTGCCCATCCCCCGCGAGGAGATGACCCGGGCCCTGTCCACGCTGTTCCCCACCGAGCGCGCCACGACGGTGAAGCTGCGCGCCACGGCGTCGGGGCTCGTCGCCATGCGGCGGCCCGGGGACGCGCTCAAGGCGTTGACGCTGCGCCGGACGGCGGCGTCGCTCGCCACGGCGACCGCGACGACGACGGAGCCCAGCCTGGCCGACGCCGTCTGGAGCAGACTGCTCTCCAACGCCAGCACGCTCTGGTACGCGCGCCGGAAGAACTTCCCCTACAAGGCCACCGTGGTGGGGCAGCCCCAGGAGGTGGAGCCTCCCGACGACGCCTTCACCTCCGCCCTCCAGGAGGCGGGGCTCGCCGCGGAGTTCCGCGCGCTGCCCTCGCGCGCCACGGCGCTGGGCATCGGCAGGGCCTATGAGCTGCTGAACACCCTCTTGCGCTCGAACGTGGCGGGCGCGCGTCAGCTCTTCGCGGGCGCGGCCGGCGAGCTCCTCCGGCAGCAGCGCGTCACCGCGGAGTCGGTGGCCGCGGTGGAGAAGCGCTACACCTACGAGGGGCGCGGCGGCGGACTGGCGCTGCTGGGCAGGTCCGTCACCGCCACGCGCCTCCCGGGCGCGGCGACCACGATTCCCGGCCCGAACACGCTCCCGCAGGAGGCCCTCGCGCGCGCGAGCACCATCGCCGAGCTGGACCGCTACGCCCTGGCGGCCAGCAAGGAGGGCGCGGAGAAGGTCGAGCAGCTCCGGGGCATCGTCACCCGGACGCTGAAGGAGGGCCGCCCCCTGGACAGCGCCGTCGCGGAGATCCGCGAGACGCTCGAGACGCCGCGCACCTAGCCACGGACGGAGAAGAGGCAGCCCCATGAACACCCGACCGCTGAAGGAGTCGCTCCCCGACGAGCACATCCTCCAGGTGGAGCCTCGCCCGCGCCCGTCGGTCGACGCCGACTGGCGCAGCCGCCCCCACCTCTACACCGGCCGCGCGCTGTCCGCGGAGGCGCTCGCCTCCGAGCAGCGTCAGCGCTCCGGCCGGCTCGCCCTGCGTGGACAGATGCGGGCCCCCGGCGTCATCGCCGGGCTGGAGGTGAGGCTGGAGGCGGAGGAGTCTCCCTCTGGTGGGGCTCCCTCGTGGCTGCTGCAGATCAGCGCCGGCATCGGGCTGCTGGCCACGGGCGAGGACGTCGTGCTGCCCCGCGCCGCCCGCCTCCGGGTGGACCGGCTGCTGGCCTACTGGCAGCAGCGGCCGGAGGGCCCGGTGGACTTCGACGTCAGCATCCTGTCGGACCGGGAGCTCGCGGACATCCCGAGGACGCACGCCGACCTGCGCGCGGCCGTGCTCGTCCTGGTGCCCCTGGAGTCCGAGCGCAAGGCCCCGCCCACCGTCAGCGCCGACCCGTGCGAGGACACGTCGGAGGACGACGCCTTCGAGGACCCCCAGCTCGTGGAGGGCTGCGCGGTGGTGCTCTACGCCTGGCCTCCGCACTGGCCCATGCCCACCCCGGACGACCAGTGGCGAAACCGCCTGGCCTGGGACCTCTTCGAGCGCGAGCGCCTGCGCGCGCACGGCGAGCACGCCCCCTGGGAGGAGGTGGGCGTCCCGCTGGCGCTCATCGGCTTCGAGCCCCCCGCCGAGGAAGGCCTGCCGGCGACGCCGCTGTTCATCGACCGCGCCGCGGTGGTCCGCGCCGGTGGCGCGCCGCGCGAGCGCACGCCGCTGCTCCCCGCCCAGGGCACACCCCTGCTGTGGCAGGCGCGCATGCAGCAATTGGCCGAGCACCTGGCCTCGCTGCCCGCCGAGGACCTCGAGGACGGGACGGCGATACTGGCGCTGGACCAGCTGCCGCCGGTGGGCCTGCTGCCGCGCAACGCGCTGAGCGTGGAGTTGGGCGAGGTGGGCGTCGAGCGGCGCTTCTTCCCCGAGTCCTTCGATCTGGAGTTCGTGCCCGTCCCCCTGGAGCAGCTCGACGCGGTGGCCCACGCCAGCGCCTCCCTGGCGCCGCTGAGCACCTCGCGCTCAGAGCACGTGCGGGTGCTCGTCCCGGTGCCCGAGGCCCACTTCCAGCCTCAGCTCCTGCGGCGGCAGGAGGTGGGCCCGGAGTTCGCGGAGGCCATCGAGGCCGCCTTCGCGCGACTGGGCGAGTGGCTGCGCCGGCGCAAGGACCTGCGCGGAAAGGCCACGCTCCTGCTCAACGCGCTGGAGGGGTTCAAGTCGGAGAATGACCGGTACCCCCAGCCCGAACCCGGACAGGTGCCGGGAGAGGGCCCGAGGCCCAAGCCCCCGGGCACCAACCCCTACGGCCCGGAAGAGGAAGCCTACGGGACGGACGGCAGCACCGTGCCGGCGCTCGACGAGGTCCTCCCGCCCCAGGGCGAGAACAGCCTCTGGGGAGCCCCCTCCCTCCTGGGCTTCGACGCCGAGGAGCTCTCCACCGCCCTGTCGCTCGAGTCCGGGGAGGACCGCTTCGGGTTGGCGGCGCGGCAGGGTGAGGACTCGCTCGCGCTGACGAGCTTCGCCGGAGGCTGGCGTCCCTGGGTGACGTTGGTCGGCATCCTGGAGAACGACACGCAGACGTTTCGCGGCTTCAGGACGGTCTGGAATGGCGACGAACCCGCGGTGGTGGTCCTCGTCAGCGAGCCCGGCCCCATCCCGCCGACTGGCGCCTCTCCGCCGACCCTCTGGTTCGTGCGCGTCTATCACCACGTCGGCGGCGACGACTGGGCGTGGGGCACGACGCAGAAGTGGGAGGCGACGGAGGTCACCGACTTCAGCGCGGTGACGTGGGGCGAGGGTCGCATCGACGTGTTCGCCGCCACGACGAAGACCACCGGGAACGCGACGACCCACGACGTCCTCGTGTTCACCTGGGTGGCCGGACAGTCGCAGCAGCCTCCCATCACCCGCCTGACGCCGGCCTCGGGCCGGCAGGTCCTCCGCCTCGAGGCGCTGAGGCGGACCGCCGTGGGCAGCTCCGCGCGCGTCGACCTGCTCTTCCTCGCGAAACCGGCGGGCGCCGAGCCCGACGTCGCGGCCTGGTTCCACCACCTCTCCGCCGTGCACGAGGACGGCGCCCCCGCGCTGACCTTCGGCGGCCTCGTGGAGGTCGATACCGTCACCGGAACCGACCTGGCGGCCTGCCGGTCCGACATCCGGCTCGAGGGGGATCTCCTGGATGTCCTCGTCCAGGACCCGACCCGGATCTTCCATGGGCGGTTCGATTCGGACTGGAACTTCGACGACACCGCGCTGTTCACGCGCGAGGGCACGGGAGAGGGAGGCGGCATCGAGGTCTTCTTCGGCGGCCTCCAGGTCGTGTCGCGATTGGACGGTCAGCTCCATGCCTTCTGGCGGGTGCTGCCGGATACCCTCTTCTACGCGTGGTTCGATGGCGCCAAGTGGAACCCCGCCCGCGTGCTGGCGCAGCTGGAGTTGCACAGCGGGGGCCCGGTGTTCGACGCGGCCATCTCCGGCGGCACGCCCGAGGTCTTCCTGGCCACCCTCAGCGGCCTCCAGCACCTCAAGATGTTGCCGGACAGCACGCGCGCGCTCGTCGACCAGCAAGGTCTGCGGGGCACCCTCGCCCAGACGCGCGGCCTGCTCAACCGGGTGGACGACCTCATCCAGGCCGGCTCCGCCCAGCTCCAGGCCGACACCCAGAACGTGCGCCAGTTGATGATCGGCGGCAGCACGGAGGCCAGCCGCCTGGTGGTGTCTCCCATCCTCGGCGCCACCATGGTGCAGAGCCCGTTGGCGGCCCGCGCCGACATCGAGCACTACTTCAACCGCTTCCTCAAGCGGCGCTTCGTCCCGGAGGTCGAGGACCCCGTCAGCAGGGAGGACGCCCGCGAGACCTTCGCCCAGGCGATGGCAACGCGGGCCTCGCTGACCGAGCGCGTGGTGGAGCTGGTGAAGGAGCTCAACCTCGACGTGACGAGCATGACGCTGTCGAACGTCGCCATGCTCAGGCAGGACGCCTCCGGCAGGACCGTGGTCGCCTTCATCGCGCGCACGAAGATCGTCCAGCGCGAGAACCTCTCCCTCGACACCCTGGTGAAGAACCCGACCGCGTTGGCGAGCGCCCTGCTGCGGCTCAACTCGGAGGCCGCCGCCATCGAGGCGACGTTCACGAGCGATCCGGCGATGCCGAGGTGGGGGCCCAACGACTACTTCACCACCTCCGTCCAGCACCTGGAGGACATGCTCGTGCTGCTGCGGGAGCTGGAGCGGCGCACGCGGCCGTTCGCCAGCGCCGTGGCCGGCTACGAGTCGGCGCTCGCCCGGTTGGAGGAGCACTGGGCGGCGCTCGCCAGGCGCCTCGCGCTCGTGGACACGGAGGTGGCCGAGGGGCGACAGGACGTCACCGTCGCCCATGCCCTGCTCGACGAAGAGGAGGAACGCGTCGAGGTCATCAACGCGCGACGCCAGGAGGTGCTCGAGCGGCACGTGCCGTTCTTCGTCTACCAGCGCCCCCGCCAGTGCGAGCTGACGCGCGAGGTGCCCTCGCGGCTGCTGGACCCGGGCTTCGTGCCGGACATCCTCCCGACGGTGCTCGAGAGCACCGCCGCCGCGCCCCCGGAGCTGCTCGCCTTCATCGAGCTGGTCCAGGACTCGCCCCTGCGCTGGTTCACGCTCGCGCCCCGACTGCTGGACGGGCTGGACCGCGTCGGGCTCCTCCACCGCACCTTCGAGTGGGCCCAGGTCCGCGCCGTGCAGCGGGTGCCCATCCGCTATCCGGTCGTCGCCAGCCGGGCGAACTCGCCCTACGTGAGGAGCCTCTCCCAGCTGCTGTCCGTCCGCGAGGACCTCATCGCGCGTCAGCGCGGCGCCTTCATCGGCATCCAGTACGCGGTCCTCCAGGAGCGCACGTGGCTCGAGCTCCAGCAGAGCGCCCGTGAGCAGCTGTCGCTGGGAGACCTCATCGACACCGCGCACGGCCGCTCCGACGTGGGGCGCGCCGCCTCCATCGAGCTGGAGGACATGGCCAAGGTGACCACCGGCCTGTACCAGCGCTTCGGCGAGGTGTTGCCGTCGCTGCGCCTGGAGTGGGCCGAGCGCATGAGCCAGTACGACGCGCCCGTCGACCTGAGGGACCTGTCGCGCCTGCCGGGCTGGACCACGGTGGAGGTCACCCAGCGCCGCGAGCTCCAACAGCTGGTGGACTGGCTGTACCAGCGCGTGGTGGCCACCGAGCCGGAGGCGCTCGCGCTCATCAGCGACCTGGTGCGCGTGTGCATGCTGCTGGCGAGTCACGCCCCGGTGAACGAGCTGTTGTCCGGCCATGTCTCCAAGCCCACGGAGGCGCGCGTGGGCAGCTCCATCGAGCTGGCGGTGGACCCCTCCCGGGTGCGCGTGGGCATGCACGTGACCATCCGCTCGGAGACGCGGACGGTGCAGGCGGTGGTGGAGGACCTGACCTCCAGCGTCGTGCGCGCCCGCGTGGTGCTGACGTCCGCGCCGGTGGTGGCCTTGAAGGTGAAGACGTCGGCGTATTTCTCGGAACCCGCCCGTGGCGCCGGGGCCCTCCTGCCCTACGTGGGCGTCTGGCGGTGAGCCCTCGATGAAGCCTGGAACCTCCTGGAAGGAAGTCCGCTCATGAGTCCCCGACCGCTGAAGGAGCCGCTCGCCGACGAGCATGTCCTCCAGGTGGAGCCGCCGCTGAAGCCCTTCGCCGACTCCGGCTGGCGCCGCCGCCCCAACCTCTACACCGGCCGAGCGCTCTCCGCGGAGGCGCTCGAGGACGAGCAGCGACAGCACTCCGGCTGGCTCGCGCTGCGCGGCCAGTCGCGCTCGCCGGGCGTCATCTCCGGCCTGGAGGTGCGCCTGGACCGGGACCTGGGCGAGGACCGGGAGAGCGAGTTCCCCGTGTTCGTCATCGAGCCGGGCATGGGTCTGACGGCCAGCGGCGAGGACGTGCACCTGCCCCGCGCCCTCCGCGTCCGCGTGGACCAGGTTCCGGTGTACCGCCGGGAGGACAACCCCGCGGGCCTCCCGCTCGACGCGCTGGCCCACGTGCGCGCCGCCGACACGCAGTATGGCCTGCGCGTCGCGGTGCTCGTGCTGGTGCCGGTGGTGACGCGAAGGGATGACGCGCCGGACCCGAACGACCCCGCGGAGGTGGACCTGGAGCGGCGCGCCCTGGATGACCACCGCGAGGTGGATGGCTGCGCGCTGGTGCTCTGCGCCTGGCCGCACGAATGGCCCCTGCCGGAGCAGGACGCCCGATGGCGCAACCGGCTGGCCTGGGAGGTCTTCGAGCGCGAACGCCAGCGTCCCCATGGCCAGCTCGCCCCCTGGGAGGAGACGGGCGTTCCCCTGGGGCTCGTCGGATTCGATTCGGACACGTGTGAAGCGGGGCCCGCGTGGCCCACGTTCGTCGACCGCGCCACCGTGGTCCGCCCCGGAGGCGCGCCGCGCTCGCGCACGCCGTTGCTGCCCGCGCACGGCACCCCGCTGCTGTGGCAGGCCCGCATCCAGCAGCTCACCGAGCACCTGGGCTCCTTCGGGCCCTCCGAAATCGAAGGCGGCGCCGCGCTCCAGGCCCTGGCCTTGCTGCCTCCCGTGGGACAGCTGCCCCGGAACGCCATCAGCCTGGAGCTGGGCGAGGTGGGTCACGAGCGCCGCTTCCTGCCCGAGGGCTTCGACCTGGACTTCCGACCGGTGCCCGTGGAGCAGTTGGACGCCGTGGCGAAGGCGAGCGGCTCACTGGCGCCGCTGGACACCTCGCGACCGGAGCACGTGCAGGTGCTCGTCCCCGTCCCGGAGTCCCGGTTCGAGCCGTACCTCCTGCGCCGGGAGGTGGTGTCCCCCGCCTTCCAGCAAGCCATCGACGCCGCGCTCGGGCGCCTCGAGGAGTGGCTGGGCCGCCGGCAGGTGCTGCGCCGCCGGGCGACGCTGCTGCTCGATGCCCTGTCGGGCACGAAGTCGGAGAACACCCGCTTCCCTCCGGACCTCGACCCCAAGATCGAAGGCGAGCGGCTCCCCGTCCCCAACCCCTACGGCTCCGACGAGGACGCGTACGAAACGGACGACGCGGCGGAGCCGCCCGGAGTCCCCCTGCTCGACGAGACGCTGCTGGTCAACGGCACGTGGGCGGAGCCCTCGCTGCTGGGGTGGGACAACTACGGCGTGTCCACGGCCCGCGATCCGGTGACCGGGGCGTCCGGGGTGCTGTCCCGGAGCTCCTCGAGCTTCTTCGCCACGTACCTCAGCCTGCGGCATTCGCAGAACGCCTACGGGCCGAGGGAGCGCATCTTCTATGCGTGGGGCCCCCTCGACTTCAAACTGCTCTACACCAATGGCGAGCCCATCATCGTCATCCTCGGCCACAGCCGAGGCGGCGCGGGGGCGCACGTCGCCCTCCTGCGCAAGGTGAACTCCAACTGGGTGACCGTCGGGAAACAGGAGACGGACCTCTTCTCGCCGGCCATCACCCACTTCACCGCCGTGTCCTTCCGGAGTGGCTGCATCGACGCCTTCGTCGCCACGACGACGGGCGTGCGGAAGTTCACGTGGCTGGAGTTCGCGCCGCAATCCAATGCCACCCAGCAGCTCGCGCCGGACACGTACGTCCACAAGGTCGTCGCCCTCAGCCCGGGGCCCCAGCGCATCGAGTTGTTCTTCCTGGGCGCGCCCGCCGGCCCGCCCCGCGAGAACTACTGGCTCCACCACATCTCCGCCCACCACGCGGGTGGCGCCGCGCCGCTCGTCCCCAGGCAACCGAACGCGACGCTGGTCCCCGTCGAGGTGAAGAGCGCCAAGGGGCGCAAGCTGGACGCCGTCGTCTCCAAGCGCGCGCCCGACGAGCGGTTCGACGTGCTGGTGCTGGGCACCGGCCCGCTGCGCGGGTTGAGGCACGCGTGGTGGTTCCGGGAGAAGTGGAACCTGGGGATGGAGCTGGTGAGCGCGCTCGGCGGTGAGGCCATCGTCACCGCCTCCCGAGGCGACGACCAGGTCCACGCCTTCTGGTGGGACAGCCCGGGCGACGACGTCAGCGCGGGCTATGGCCCGCTGTGGTACCGGCGGTTCGACGGGACCCGCTGGCACCCTCCCGAGCTGCTCAGCCAGGAGTGGCTCTACCTGAAGTGGAGCCAGACGGTCGTCGATCAACCCTTCGACGTCGTCCTCGACGGCGTCAGCCCCCACGTCTTCGCGGCGGCCAACCGGGGGCTGCTGCACCTGAGGAAGGTCGCGGAGAGCACGCGGCTGACCGTCGAACAGCGGGGCCTCCGGGGGCTGGTCGGCAACGTGGAGGGCCTCTACACGGAGGCCACCCAGCTCATCGAGACCAGCGCCACGCGCGTGCAGTCGGAGCTCCAGCACCTCCGGCAGCTCATGCTCACCAGCAGCACGGAGGCCAGCCGGCTCGCGGTCTCCGCCAACGAGGGCAGCACCCTGGTGGACAGCCCGTTCGTGGTGCGCTCGGACACGGACACGTACCTGACGCGCTTCCCCACCTTCCTGCGGCGCACCACGCTCATCCGCCTGTCGGACGCGATGGAGGCCCTGGAGCAGGCCACCACCACCCGACTCGAGCTGAGCCGGCAGCTGTTCGACATGCTGAAGCGGTTGATGGGCGTGAAGGAGCTCGGGCTCGATGTGGCGGACCTGCGGCTGGTGGGCATCGCGAGGGTGAGCACCAGCGGTGGTGCCCGGCGCGTGCAGCTGGTCGCGAAGGAGGTGTCGCGCGAGAACATCTCCCTCCGGGACCTCGTGGAGAAGCCCGCGGTGCTCGCGGACGCCCTGCTGCGCATCGACGAGGAGTCGGAGAACATCCGTCGCGCCCTCGCCGCGGATCGCCTGAAGTGGACGGAGTCCTGGTACTTCTCCGCGGCGCTGCTCCACCTGGAGAACACGCTCACCCTGCTGCGGGCGCTGGAGCGCCGCCTTCGCACCCGGGTGAACGCGATGGCGGGCTACAAGGGCCCCCTGGCCCGGCTCGAGCGGGCCTGGACGGCGCTCGACCGGAGGTTGAAGGTGGTCGACGGCGAGGTGGCCGAGGCGCGCCAGGACACCACGGTCGCCCGCGCCCTGCTCGCGGAGGAGACGGTCCGCGTCGAGGGAGTGAACACGCGGCGCGCGCAGGTGCTCGCGCAGCACGTGCCCTTCTTCATCTACCTGCGCCCCCGCCAGTTCGACCTGACGCGGGGCGAGCTGTGGCGCGAGCTGGATCCAGGCTTCGCGCCGGACATCCTCCCGGAGGTCCTGGCCAGCACCGCCGCCGCGCCGCCCGAGCTGCTCGCCTACGTCGAGCTCGTCCGCGACTCGCCGCTCAAGTGGTTCTCGCTCGCGCCCGCGTTGCTGGGCGGCCTGGACCGGCTGGAGGTCATCCGCCGCACGTTCGTCAGGGCCCAGACGCGGGCCATCCAGCGGCTGCCGGTGCGACTCCCGCTCGTCTCCAGCCGCGCCGGCTCCCCCTACATCCAGGGCCTGTCGCGACTGCTGAGCGCGCGCGAGGACCTGGTGGCCCGCCAGCGGCTCGCCTTCGTCCACTTCCAGCCCGCCATCCTCGAGACACGCACCTGGCTGGAGCTCCAGCAGAGCGCCCGCGAGCAGCTCTCGCTCGGAGACCTCATCGACACGGCCCATGGCCGCCCCGACGTGGCCCGGGACGCGACGACGATGCTGGAGCACATGACCAAGGTGGCCACCGGCCTCTACCAGCGCTTCAGCGAGGTGCTGCCCGCCATCCGCCTGGAGTGGGCCGAACAGATGAGCCAGTACGACGCTCCCGTCGACCTGAGAGACCTGTCGCGCCTGCCTCGCTGGGACGAGCTCGACGTCACGGCCCGGCGGGAGATGCAACTGTTGACGGACTGGCTCTTCGCGCGAGTGGTGTCCACGCAGACCGAGGCCGTCTCGCTCGTCAACGACATGGTGCGCGTGGGCATGCTGGTCGCGAGCCACGCGCCGGTGAACGAGCTGCTGTCCGGTCACGTCTCCAAGCCCAGCGAGGCCCGCGTGGGAGGCACCCTCGAACTGGCGGTGGACCCGGAGCGGGTGCGCGTGGGGATGCAGGTGCAGATCCGCTCCGGCGCCCAGACGGTGCAGGCGGTCGTGGAGGACATCACCGCCAGCGCGGTGAGGGCGCGCGTGCTGTCGACGTCGACGCCCACGGTGACGTTGCCCGAGCGCGCCTCCGCGCGTTTCGCCGACCCCATCCGCGGTGGCCACGCGCTGCTGCCCTTCCTGGACGCCGCGTGGTGAGCGGGGCGACGCGGCACGTGGAGACCGTCCGCCTGACGGCCGGGAGCCCGGCGCTCGTCCGCCGCGGCGCCCTGCTGCTGGAGGACGCCCTGCGCACCGCCTCGTTCCCCGAGACCGGGCGCGGTCGGGTCCTCCTCATCCGCCGGCTCCCCGTGGGCGTCATCCACGGCCACCTGCCCCCCGCGAGCGTCGCGCTCGCGTTGGAGCGGCTCGTTCGACAGCTCGCGGTGTCCGCGGTGCATGCCCTGGACCCTTCGGCCGGGAAGCAGGACGCGGTCTTCTTCCATGATGACGCGGAGCCACCGCTCGCGCTCGTCGAGCGACTGGTGCGAGGGGAACCGGCGACGGCCTGGTTCTGGCCCCTCGCGGTGCCGGACTTCAGCCCCTCGCGTCCCCGGGACGAACAGCTGCGACGGGCCCTCGCCTCCTCCCTGTCGAGCAGCGCGGGGCTGGCCGCCGCGGCGCGACTCGTGGAGGCGCTCCATGCGCGTGGAGGACTCGGCGTGCTGCTCGGCGCGCTGCGACCGGGCGACGGGCCCGCGCTCCTCGAGGCCTCGGGGGCGAACACACCGGAGCGGGAACACGCCCGCTCGCGAGCGGCGCGCGGCTCCGAACCTCCGGGCCTCGAGGCCCCTCGCCTGAGGGACTCCGTCTCGCGCTGGGTCGCCACGTGGGGGCCCGGGGACGCGCGGTCCACCTGGCTCGTGGCCGTGGCGCTCGTCATGGAGCGCGGGACACGAATGGCGGACCCGCGACTCTTCGAGCGGGCCACGCGCTTCGCCGCCGCGCTCGTCCCGGGTGAGGAGCCTCCATCCCGGCCGGATGGCGCCTCGACTCCCGACACCGTGGCGACCTCCGAAGCGGGCTCCTCGTCTCCGGACGAGCCCTCCCTCCGGAAGTCCCCCCGCGCGTCGCGAACAGGGCACGACGCCCTCCACGCCCCGGCGCGCGCGGAAACACCGCCTCCAACGCCCGAGCGCCTGGCGTCGCGAGCGGAGACTCCGACGGACGAAATCGTCGCGGCCACCTCCCTGACGGCGCACGCGGCCACCGAGGGCGAGGCCCCTGTCACACCGAGCCGCATCGAACTCCCGGCGGAGGCCGCCACGCCTCGCTGGCCCGACACGCCCGTGCCCACGACCCTGGGCGGTCTCTTCTTCCTCGTCCCCGTCCTGGAGCGGCTCGGCTTGCCCGCCCTGCTCGACGCGGTCCCTTCGCTCCTCGAGGCCGACGTGCCCGAACGGCTGTTCGGAGCCATCGCGCGGCGGCTCGGTGCCCCCGCGTCGGACGCGGCGCTCGCGCTGTTCGGTGCTGGCGCGCTCGGAGTCGCGCCTCGGGGATTGGAGTACGACGTCGACTTCGTGCTGCGCGGCCTCCGTGTGGCGGCGAGGAGGTGGTGTCTTCGCCGGGGAGGGCTCGGGCTGCGTGCGCTCGTCCAGCGCCCGGCGCGCATCCTGGCCACGCGCACCCACGTCGACGTCCTGCTCGACATCCGACAGGCGGATGCGCGCATCCGCGGGCTGGGCCTCGATGTCGATCCAGGGTGGGTTCCCTGGCTCGGGCGAGTGGTGCGCTTCCATTACCTGTTCGGTGGGGATTGAGGGGGACCGATGTCGCTCGACACCATTCGCAAGCCCCCTTCGAAACAGTCAGCCGCCGAGCAGGAGGAGCGCCGCAGGCTGGCCCGCGCGATGCTCCCCACGACGAGGAGTCCGGAGACTGGCGCCCCCCGCTACCTGGGTGGCCCGGGAGAAGCGCAGCCAGGGCTCGCAGAGACGATGGCCCCCGCCGCGCTGCCGCGCTACCTGCGCGGAGAGATGGCTCCGGCGTCGACGGCGGCGAGGTCCGTCGGTCCGGCGACGACGAGACCCGACGACCTGGGCCCCGCGGAGGCGCTGCCACCGGAGCTGGTCTCGCGATTCTCCCGTGCCTATGGGCAGGACCTCGGCCGCGTCCGCGTCCACGTGGACGTCCCGAGCGTCGAGGCGATGGGGGCCCTCGCGTTGACGGTGGGGGACGACATCGCCTTCGCCCCCGGTGCCTACGCGCCCGACACGTCGGAGGGACAGCGGCTCATCGGGCACGAGCTCGCGCACGTGGTGCAGCAGAAGGGACGCGGGCCCACGGTCCAGGCCAAGGGCCTGTCGAATGACGCCCCCGAGCAGGAGGCCGACCACGCCGCCGACGCGGCCGTCGCGGGCCGGGACGTCCCTCCTTTGACCTCCGTGGGAGCGGGCGCCGTCCAGCTCAAGGCCGCGAACGCACAGACGAAGCCTCCCTCGGCGCCCGCGCCGGACGTGGGAGGGAAGCTCCAGCCGGGAGAGATCGACCTGGGGCAGGAGCGGCTCGACCCCTCCGCCATCACGCTGGGCGTGGGAGGCAAGGTCCGCGCGCGGCTCGGCGGTCTGGCGGTGGGCGACATCGAGTTGGAGAAGCGCGGCGACGCCTACAGGACACGCGGCCGAGGCCACGCGATTCCGTTGACGGTGGGTCCACTCGCGCCGGTGCTCGAGGACCCGCTGGTGCTGGTGGTGCGTGTCGACGACAACGTCATCACGGGGCGCGCGGCCGTGGGCAAGCCGGGACGGGTCGCGTCCCAGGGGGACTCGGCGCTCTTCCGTGCCATCACGAAGAACCCCGAGGCCCTGGGCTGGGCGGGGCTGTCCAAGCTGTCGCTCGGGGCGACGACGAACACGTTGGAGGGCGGCAAGCTCAAGCTGGGCTCGGACGCGATGCGCTTCACGCTGGGCGGCTACGTGGAGGGCACGGGCCGCTTCGCCCTGGAGGGAGACAAGGCGACGTTCAGCGGCGCCGCCGCCGTGAAGCTGCCCGGCGCCTCCGAGGGACGCCTGGAGGTGGGCTACTCCCCCGAGACGGGCCTGTCGGGCGAGACGCAGCTGAAGGTGGGCCTGGGCAAGGTCTCGGGCGCCGTGGGCGTGCGCCTGCGCCAGGGGTTCCTCGACATCCAGGGCACCGTCGGCTACGCGGGCGACCGCCTCAAGGGTTCCATCACGCTCCTGGCGACGGACGCGGCGACGGCGGAGGGCATCACCCGCAATCCGCCGGCCATCGGAGCGCTCCCGGGACAGGAGGGCTCGGGAGTCGCGGGCGCGGGAGGGCTCGCGGGTGGCACCGCCGCGGCGCCGAAGCCCGGGCCTCGGGCGTTCTGCGGTTGGGGCGAGGTGGACTTCGCGCTGACGGACTGGCTGACGGGCCGGACGATGGTGGTGGTCAACAACAAGGGCGAGGCCACGATGAAGGGGGAGATCGCCCCTCCCCGCGAGGTCATCCTCTTCGAGCAGAAGGACTGGACGAAGAGTCTGGTGAAGGTGGAGGCGAGGGCGACGTATGGCCTGCCCGTGGTGGGCAACGTCTTCGTCTTCGCGAACATCGGCCTGGAGGCGCTGGCCTCGATTGGCCCCGGCAAGCTCTACAACATCAAGCTGGCGGGCCAGTACTCGACGGACAAACAGGCGGACAAGGAGCTGAGCCTCCAGGCCTCGCTGAACATCTCCGCGTTCGCGGGGCTGCGGCTGCGCGCGGAGGGCGGCGCGGGCCTGGAGCTGCTCGGCCACGACATCAAGTTCGGCGTGGGCGTATGGGCGCTCGCGGGCGTGCGTGGCTATGTCGAGGCCACGCCGACCATCGGCTACCGCGAGCAGGGCGGCGGGCCCGGCGAGTTCTATATCCAGGGCCACATGGAGCTGGCGGCGCAGCCCTTCCTGGGGCTCGGTGGAGACCTGTTCGTCGAGGTGGACAGCCCCTGGTGGTCGCCGCTGTCGGACGAGAAGTGGACCTGGCCGCTCGGCAGCCTCGAGTACCCGCTGCCGGGAGAGTTCGGCATCGGCGCGGACGTGGAGCACGTGATGGGCTCCAAGAAGTGGCCGGAGGTGCGCTTCTCGGAGGTGGACTTCGATACCAGCAGGTTCATGAGCGACCTGCTCAGTCAGGACGCGCCGGGGAAGTCCAAGGCAGGCGAGGAGAAGAAGCCCGCGAAGTGGAACGATGTCGGCGCGAAGGGAGCGCCGGGCGCGGGAGACCAGGCCCCCGCCGTGGCCCCAGCGGGTGGCGGGAAGAAGGACGCGAGCGCGAAGCCCAAGGCGGGGAACGCGAAGCCGGGCGCGCCCTCGCGGGGAAAGGAGAAGGGCAAGGACGGCGGCCCCGACAAGCCGGGCAAGCCCGAGGGCTCGAAGTCGGACAAGCCCAAGGACCCGAAGTCGGACAAGCCCAAGGACTCGAAGCCGCTCAGGCTGGGCGAGGTCGTGCCCTTCAGCGCCGACGGCGAATCCCACCGGCTGTGGATCACCGCCTCCGGCAAGCAACCCGTGGTGATGGTGGCCTCGACCCCGGCGCCCGCCGAGGCGCAGCTTGCCCGCATGCGCGCGGACGAGGCGAAGCTCACCGACGCGAAGAAGAAGGCCCAGGGCAAGGAGCTACTGGACGCGGCGCAGGGGCAGCTCGAACGCACCAAGGAGAGCGCGCGGGAGGAGCTCCGGGTCGAGACGAGCGGTGGCGCGTCCGGCACGACGGGGACAAGCGGTCACTCCGCCTCCGCCAGCGCGCGCACGCTCGCCGAGGAGAAACGGCTGGCCTCCACGCTAGGCCGGGCGTTCGGGTTCTTCGGCAAGCACAGCGACGAGATCGACGCGCCGACGAAGCTCGCCGTCACCGCGCCCGCGGAGCTGGGCAAGGTCCAGGCGAGGCTGTCGCCCACGCTCTATGCCGTCAAGTCGAAGACGCCGCTCTTCAGCCGCAAGGCCGACCCGAAGGTCCACGCCTACCGGCTGACGACCCAGCACCCGGACACCGTCCGCTATCTCAAGGACAGCGGCACGCTCCAACTCCCGGCGCCCCAGGCCGCCAGCCTGTTGGCCACCACCTCCGCCGAGCAGATCGCCAAGGTCGCCGCCGAGCAGTCCCACGTCACCGGAGTGACCTTCACCCGGAACGAGATGAAGTTCGAGCTCACCGGCACCATCGGCACCGCGGTCACCCCGCTCGCCAAGGGCGTCTGCCACGTCGAGAAGCGGCTCGAGGATGCGGTCGGAGGCAACCTCGTCAACTTCCTCCTCGCCATGGCGGAGCACGGCGCCGCGGGCGGCCTGACGCTCGTCGAGCTCGAGGCGATGTGCGAGAGCGCCGTCAACTTCAACTGGCTCAAGGACAAGTTCCGTGACGTGAAGCCTTTCGGCAATCACCACGAATGGATTCCCAGCAACCTCATGGTCGAGGTGGTCAAGCACGCCAACCAGCAGAAGAGCGTCGTCGGCTTCACCAGGGCCGCGAGGTGGATCCGCCTCCAGAACGAGATGCGGACCGACACCGAGTGGATCATCTTCAATCCCAGGTACGCCAAGCTCGTGCGCGACGAGGTCGCCAACGCGCCGCGCACCGTGCTCCAGGGCCACTCGGGAGCGGTCTACCTGGGCGCCGATGGCGGCACCGGGGCGGACAAGGGCACCCAGCAGATCACCCACCAGCCCGGCTTCCACGACAGGCTCCGCCAGTGCTTCCTGGACAATATCTCCAGCATCCCGGCCTGCGTGGATGCCCTCCTCGAGGTCATCAAGGAATATGTGTGGGACGGCGAGGACGCGGGACTGACGCAGCCCATCCATCGGCTGCTGCGGGATGGCTCCGGTCGGAGCTTCGCCACCCGCTATCCCGCCATCGCCGCGGACCAACGATACCGCTATCGACAGATGTTGAAGATGCTCTTGCGGATGAAGGCGCGCTACGGCGGATGATGCTCCGTCCCTGATTCGAAGCGAGACCTCCACGCCATGAACGCCCCATCGATGGATCCAGCCATCCAAGCCGCGCTCGAAGCCACGTTGGGCCACCCGGCCCCCTTTGCTCCCGAGGAGTGCGCGTCCATCCAGGGGCCACTCGTCGTGCGCGGAGCGCGCGTCCTCGACGCGCTCGCCCTGCTCCCTGCCCTGCGGCACCTGGAGCTGGTCTCCTGCGAGGTCCGCAAGCTCGACGTCCTCTCCCAGCTCCCGGCGCTGTCGACCTTGAGGGTCGTCTGCAGTGCCGTCAGCCGCCTCGACGCCCTCGCGCAATGCGCGAACCTGGAGGATCTGGAGCTGCTCTTCACCAACGCCGAGGACATGACCCCGCTGTTGCGGCACCCCAGCCTGCGACGCGTGCGATTGATGGGGAACCCCTGGAGCCCCACGAGCCACCAGACCCAACGGCGCGACCTCTACACGACCCCCGTCGCCCGGTGGGGACGCCCGCCGCTGACCGAAATCTCACACGGTGGAGGCTGGGCGCTGACGCGACAATGGCGCGGCAAGGGCCTCAAGCTCGCCATCGATTACAGCGACCCGCGGTTCCGCGTGCTGGCCATGCCGGGCCTCGCCCGCTTCGAGGGCTCGGATTGCAACTGCATCCGCCTGGGCGGCGACGTGCCCGTCCTGGACAAGATCGACGCGAAGGGCGCCAAGGCCGACGTCCTGATGGACGAGTTCTCACGGGTCCTGCCGCTCGTGAGTTCGTCGGAGCTTCAAGGCCCTCTTCAGCTCGGGGATGCGGACGCCGCGCGACAGTGGCTCGAAGCCCTCTCCGCCGAGGACAAGGCCCGCTTCGCGCGCTTCCTCCGACGCTTCCCCTGGCTCACCTTCTTCCGGCAGGGCACCGCGCCGCTGGAGGACACGGCGCGGGAACACCAGGTCACCCTCCCCGACTGGTTGAAGGCCTGGTCCGAGGCGCTCGCGGGCTTCAATCCCCACTGTCGAATCGCCGTCCAGTTCGACGGGTTCGACCAGGGGCCCTACAACGAGGAGAAGCTCCTCCAGGGCTGGTACCGGCTCGGACGGCAGGGCTACGCGAGCGAGGAGGAGCGCGGCCTCGTGCATGACCGCCTCGGGTTGTTCCCCATCGGCCACTGGGACGACGAGAGCGTCTCCGCGCTGGCCATCTCCGTGGCCTCGCCCCAGGACCGGGCCATCTACCAATACCCGCTCGGATACCTCTGGGACGACCTCTCGGATGGGAAGCGCCTGGAGGATCAGCTCACGCCCGTCTTCGAGTCGTATGCGTCGATGTGGAGTCACGTCACGGCCATCCGGCTGGACGACCTCGAGCCGGTTCCCGCGCTGGATGTGAGTGATTGACGAGCCCCGCCGCCATGCCCGAACCGACCCAGGAACAACCCCTCACCCTTCGAGACCTCGCGCTGGCGGGCGTGGCCCGTCAGCTCGGCCCCGACGACGACACGCGGCTGGAGGTCCGGTTCCTCCGCCACGCGATGGAGACGGTCGAGGCGCGGCACGCCGACTGGGCCGCCGCGGCCCGGAGCTGTCTGGCGGCCCCCGCGCCACGCGACGTCCCGCTGGCGCGACTGGCGGGACAGCTCGGCCTCACGCTGCTGGAGCAGCTCGTGGTGGCGCTGGCCATGGCCGTCGAGGAAGAGGCCGTGGTGGGCCGCGTCCTCGCCTTCGTCCAGGCTCCCGCCGGGGGCTCCCGTCCGACGCTTGGTCTCATCTCGAGGGCCTTCGCCGACGTCGTTCCTCCCGGGCAGTCGCCGCTGCATCAGCTGGCCTCGGGCGCCGCGCTGGGGAGCGGTCTGCTCGTCAGGCATGGCACGGAGCTGCCCCTCGCGGAACAATCCCTGGCGCTTCCCCTGCCCCTCTATCTCGCCCTCCAGGGGCAGGACGGCGCGTGGCCTGGGACGACGCTCGGCCCGGGCCCCATCCCGACGATTCCCCTCCCGGACTCCACGCTCGAGGGGGTGCATCGCCACGCGCGGACGTTGATGGCGGAGCCCCGGGGCGCGCTGCTGCTGCGCGGAGGCTCCACCGCGGAGACCCGCACGGTCGCCACCGCGCTGGCCGTGGCCATGGGACGACGCCCCCTCTTCATCGAGACCGAGCGCCTCGAGTCCCTGGGCCCCTACCTGCTGCTGCGCTCGCTCCTGCCGGTGTTCTGCTTCGAGCTGGGCCCCGGGGAGCGCAAGGCCGTGCCGACGCTCGCCGCCTATGATGGGCCCGCCCTCATCCTCGGCGGAGTGGAAGGTGGCTTCGAGTCCCCCTCGGGGAACCTCCTCACCTGGACACTGCCAGTCCCCTCTCGCGGCGAACGACAGGCCTTGTGGAGCGAGGCGCTCCAGGACGACGTGCTCGCGGAGGAGCTCGCCGGCACGCACCGACACCGCGCGGGGAGGATCGCCCACCTGGGTCACGCCGCGCGCCGCCAGACCGTCCTGCGCGGCGGCACCGTCACCGAGGCCCGGGACGTGCTGGCCGCGGCCTGGGCGGGAGACGGTGGAGGGTTGGGGGCCATGGCACAAGCCCTGCCCGAGCGCATCAGCGACGAGGCCCTCGTCGCCACGCCCCTGCTGGCCGCGGAGCTCCAGGCCCTGCTGCTGCGCTGCCGGGCCCGGGACGGACTGGCCGAGGGGCTCGGCGCCTCGGCCACGACGCGCTACCGCACCGGGGTGACGGCCCTGCTGGTGGGTCCCTCGGGCACGGGGAAGACGCTGGCCGCGGGGTGGCTGGCCACGCGGCTGGGCATGCCGCTGTACCGCGTGGACCTGGCCAGCGTGACGAGCAAGTACATCGGCGAGACGGAGAAGAACCTCGCGCAGATCTTCGCGCGCGCCGAGCACGCCGAGGTGATGCTGCTCTTCGACGAGGCGGACTCGTTGTTCGGCCGGCGCACGGACATCCGTGACTCGAACGACCGCTTCGCCAACGCGCAGACGAACTACCTGCTCCAGCGCATCGAGTCCTTCGACGGCGTCGCCCTGCTGACGAGCAACAGCAAGGGGCGGTTCGACCCCGCCTTCATGCGCCGGCTCGACGCCATCATCGACTTCCCGATGCCCGGCCCCGAGGAGCGCCGCGCGCTGTGGCTGTCGCACCTGGGGCCGCGACACCGGGTGAGTCCTCGGGACTTGAACCGGCTGTCGACCATGGCGGAGCTGGCGGGCGGGCACATCCGCAACGCCGTGCTGCTGGCCGCGGTGCTGGCGCGGCAGGAAGCGCGCCCCATCGAATACGCCGACCTCTTGAGAGGGTTCGCCAGCGAATACAAGAAGCTCGGCCGGCATGTCCCGGCGGAGCTGCGCGACGCGGGCCCGCTCCCGTCGCCACACCGCCCGGCCTCGGGCGAGTCCTGATTCCCGCTTCGCTTCATTGGAGGAAAGGCACATGCCCACTGCGACACCGGAACCCAGCCTCGCGCCCTCCACCATTGTCCTGGGCGAGGGGGCCCACACCTACGTCCTCCCCGCCAACGACGACGGCTCGTCCGAGCCCATCCAGCTGGGCTTCCCCGTCAACTTCTTCGGGGCGCTCCATACGTCGGTCTTCATCAACATCAACGGCAACGTCACGTTCCGGGAGCCGCTCTACAAGTACCTGCCCTTCCCCATGGGGGGCGGGACGCCGCCCATCATCGCGCCCTTCCTCGCGGACGTGGACGTGAGGAGCCCCGCGTCGGCGCGGGTGCGGTATGGCACGGTGGACTTCGAGGGCAGCCGGGCCTTCTGTGTGAATTGGATCGACGTCGGCTATCACGCGGAGCGCGGTGACAAGCTCAACCGCTTCCAGTTGCTGCTCGTGGACCGCAACGACCTGGGGCTGGGCAGCTTCGACATCGTGATGAACTACGAGCGGCTGGTCTGGGAGTCGGGCGGTTCCGCGGGCGGTGGCGACGGCCTGGGCGGACATGCGGCGGGCGGAGGCTACTCGGCGGGGACGGGGGAACAGGGGACCGCCTTCGAGTTCCCCGGGGCCCGCACGACAGGGGCGCTCCTCGATGGGAACGCCACCACCGGGCTGACGCGCACCAGCCGGAACAGCTCGGTCCTGGGTCGGCACATCTTCCGTTTGAGGGGCGGTCATCCGGAGCTCCCGCGCCCCCTCGGTCGCGCGCAGTACGGCCTGCCCCGCGCCGTGTTGCGGCCCGACGGTCAGGTGCTCGTCCTGGGTGGCTCCCAGCCGCACGTGGACCTGTTCGTCCCCGCGTCGTCCGGCGTCGCCGATGCCTGGGTGGCCACGGGCGACTCCCTCGTCGACCGCCGTTTCCACACCGCCACGCTGCTGGAGGCACGGGTGCAGGGCGTCTTCGTCACGGGCGGAGAGAGCCAGCCCACCACCACGGAGTTGCACGACTCACGCACGGGCGTCTGGCGCGCCACGGCGGTGATGAGCGTGGGACGCATCGGGCACACGGCCACGCGGTTGAAGGATGGACGGGTGCTCGTGACGGGGGGCTACAACCCCACCACCCAGGGGCTCGAGACGTCCGAGCTGTATGACGCCGCGACGGATACGTGGACGGCGACCGGGAAGCTGAACGTCGGGCGCAGCAAGCACACCGCCACGCTCCTCCCGGACGGCAAGGTGCTCGTGACAGGAGGGCTGGACGCGTCCTCTGGGCCGTTGAGGTCCACGGAGCTGTACGACCCCAACACGGGGGCCTGGGAGCCCGCGGGCGACATGCTGGGCCTGCGCTTCGAGCACACGGCCACGCTGATGCAGGACGGCCGGGTGCTGGTGGCGGGCGGCGCTCCGTACATGGACATCAGCGGCTCCACGGAGGTGTTCTATCCGAGCGAGAAGACCTGGGCGGCCGTGGGCAACATGGCGAGGCCCCGGCGCAAGCACACCGCCACGCTGCTGCCCACCTGCCACGTGCTCGTCACCGGGGGCGGCCATGAGCACAACGGCACGCTCGACAGCGTCGAGCTGTTCGACGTCCACACGGATACGTGGAGCACCGTCTCCTCGCTGAGCGTCCCCCGCGCGTACCACGCGGCCACGCTGCTGAACGATGGCCGCGTGCTCATCGTCGGCGGCGCCAACGACGCGGCTCGCGGGACGTACGAGGTCTACTACCCGCCTCGCCACAGGAAGTAGTCCGGCGGTCCGCCCTGCTCCACCCCCACCCGCGTCGCGAGGCGCGGGCGAGGGTAAGGCCAGAGGCCCGCCCAGTCGTGTCATGAGCCCGTGGAGCCGAGGGCGGCACTGTCAGCCGCGAGTTGCCTCATCAGGGGTTTGATGACCAACGACTCCAGCTCGACCGACGAATTGACCGTCATGAGCGGCACGGCCACAGACGTGACCCGGTCGTCGATGATCAGCTCCTTGAAGCTCGCGACGTCCGCGCTGGTGAACCAATCCGTCTCGAGGTCCCCGGCATGGACCGTGCGGACGACGCCGTCTGGGGGATGTCCCCGGGCCGCGACCTGCGACGCGGAGAGCGTATAGACCGCGTTCGGCTCCCGCCGCACGGCCATCGACGAGGCGAAGCAGACGGGCACCTCCGAGAATCGCTCCGGCGGCATCAACACCACGCCGACCGTGACGATGCCGCCGTCCTTCTTCCCACGCACACGGAACTGGCGGATGAAGTACTCCGCGAGCCACTCGTCTGGCGCCGTCGCGCGGAAGGTAGTCAGCGGATACGACGCGCTCCAACCCTCGTACGGCAGCAGCCCATACTCACTCAACAGGACATCGGCGCTCATCAGCAGCCGCGAGACGTTCCTGTGGATGCTCCGGACGTACCGGAAGGTCTCCACGATGGAGGCACCTGTCTCATTGCTCATTCACCCCTCCTCGTACGTCCAGCTGCGCGTCGGTGGATGCGTCACGGGCCAGTCGAACCTCAGGCCGAAGGTCCAGGGAAGGCTCGGACCAGGAGGCCCTACCCAGGCCCAGACGTCCTGGAAGGACCACGGCGAGTGGTTCATCGGGGCGGCGGCCCAGGGCTCCATCGGGCGCACTGGCGCCAGCCCCCAATGCTCGTCGAGCAGTTGGGACACCTCCGCCAGCACGCGGTGATTCCGCCTCGCCTCCGGCGCCACGTGCTCGCCAAAGGCCCGCCACGACAGCCAATAGAGAGGAGCGCGTGGCGCCTCCTTCTCCTCGAGTTCTGTCTGGGTCTCCACGAACTCGTCGAAGGGGAACGCCATGCCACGCGTGACATAGACGACGCCGAGCGCCACCGCGCCCGTGCGCGCCGCCTCGGTGCGAAGCCGGAGCCAGTACTTGCCGAGCTGGTCCGTCACGGGGCCGCCCTCCGACGGGAACGATGACTTGCCCGACAACAGCTTCGCCTCGATGAGCAGGAGGAGCTCGGGTCCTTTCTTCCGCCGGAACCGGAGGACCAGTTCGGGCTCGGCGCCGGGCGCGGTAAGTTCGTCACTCGGGGCCATGTCCGGTCCCGAGCCATCTCCGAGCGAACGGTCCCAGAACGAGTAGAGGACCTCCGTGACGTCCGCCAACAGGTCCTTCAAGCGGGCCCCATGCTCGTCACGCGCGGCGCCCACGAAGGGAAGCAGGGCGACGTCGGCATCGACATACGAACAGGCCCCGAAGACGGCCGCCGTGAGGAGGTCTTCGATCTCGAACGGAGGTCGGACGAAGTAACGGGCCAACTTTCCCCGGAGGAACCCGATCAACATCGCCCACGTGCTCCGGCAGAGGCGGCCCCACCAGGTGTCGGAGGTGTGCCATCGGAATCTAGGATAGCCCCCCACTGGCGCATTGGCACTGGCCTCCCCATCGTTGTCTGGATGGACGAAGCCTAACGGGGCGCGTGGCTCGCCATCAATCCTCCGGAGGAATTGCGTGGCAGTGGCCAGCAGTGTCTCACTCGACCTCGCGACCGAGCTGCTCGGGATGCACGAGGGTGATTTGACCGCCCTCATAGGAGACCAATCCCTCCCGAACGAAGAAGCGCAACCACTTGTTGGCGCTCTCCCGCGTGAGGCCACACAGGTTGGCCAGCTCCGTCTGGGTGAGCTTCTGGGCGATGACGACCCCCTCGGGGCCCGGGCGCCCCACGTGCTGGGCCAGGTCCAGCAGCACCCGGACCAACCGCGCGCGGGCGTCGAGGAATGTGGTGTCATGAACAATCTGGGTGACCCGGCGCACCAGCCGGCTGAGGGTCGTGAGCAGCCCCAACGCCACCTGGGGGCGTATCGCGAGGTAGCGCTGGAAGTCCTCGCGCCGCAGGCGCAGCACTTCGACCTCCTCCCGAGCCACCGCGTCTGTGGAACGCGGGGCGCCATCGAGGAGCGCGAGTTCACCGAAGAAGTCTCCACGCTCCAGCAGCGCGAGGATGACCTCCTTTCCCTCGGACGAACTCAGTCGGATGGCGACCTGTCCCCTGCGCAGGATGTGGAGCGCCGTCCCCACGTCTCCCTGATGGAAGATGACCTCTCCGCGCACGTAGCGGCGGGACGTCATGAGCGTCGAGAGATGCTCCAGTTCCTCACGAGGCAGACTCTCGAAGAGGGGGATCCGCGCAAGCAGCTCTGCGTAGGACATGGCGTCCTCCAGGGGCGGTGGCTGAAAGGGATTGTAGCCGCTCCTGGCCCGCGCGTTCTGTGAGGGCCTTCACACTCCGCCGAACCCTGGACCCGGCAATGCCTCCTGTCGATGCATTCACAGCCAGGGTGTGAGCGCCTTCACTGCCGCGCGCCGTGCCAGCACTACCTTGAGGAGACCCTCGCGGTGGATGACTGGAGCCCCCATGCCTTTCCTCCCCCAACCGACATGCCCGACCTTTCCCGAGACTCCACGCACGCGGAGGTTCGGCGCATCGAGGACTGGCGTCGAACGAGTTCCCAGCCAGGAGGACCCCAGGAGTCGTAGCGCGGAGCTCTTCGCCACGGGAGGCCTGGAAGGAGCACTCGCCGCCTTGCGCGACGCGGCCGAGGCGTCTTCCGAGGATGTCTTCGCCAGGAAGCGGGTGGCGGACATGCTGCTGCGCCTGGGACGGACGCGCGAGGCCGTGGACGAGTACCAGGTCGTCGCCGCGGCCTGGGCGCGACAAGGCATGCTGCGACAGGCGATCGCCGTGTGCCGGATCATCCTCCAACTCGACATGGGAGACGCCAGCACGCGTTGGCTGTTCCGGGAGCTCCATGCCCGCAGCGGCCTTCCGGTCCCCGCGCTCTTCCCAGACGCGTCGGGGTATCCCTCCGAGAGACGATCGGAGGTGAGGTCAATCCCCGCTCCGGCCTACGCCGTGGACGGCGCCCTGCAAGGCAGTCCGTTCTTCGCCGAGCTGCCTTGCACGTTACGGATGGCGGTGGAGAACGCCGTGACGCCGGTCTCCTTGCGGTCGGGGGAGACGGTCCTCACGCGTGGCGCCCCGGCGGAGGCGCTCTTCGTCATCCGCAGAGGCGCCGAGCGGCTGGCGCGCACCGCGCGGCTCCTGACAGAGCGACGGCACGGACGGGCCACGGGGGCTCTCGCCGCCAGCGACAAACCACCACGCGAATCGACACCGTGTCCCTGACGCTCGACCCTCAGTGAACTTCGCGAGGCTCGGTCACACGCTCGAACGACACACCCAGGTTCCCGACTCGTTCGAGCGCGTTCTTGACCTCCTCCGACACGATGAACGCGGTCTTGAACTTCTTGAGCCGAAAGACCTGCGCGCCTTCAGTCTTCGTGGGGTCGATGCGCAGGCCGTAAATCCAACGGTACTCTCCTTCATATTCAGGGGGCGAGTCATCCTCGCCATAATGCTGCACCTCCCGGCACCGTGCCTCGTCTATGGCATCAACCACTTTGATTGCATTGACAACAAAGTGCCGTTCGGACTCGCTATCCACCGTCACCGGAAACAATTGGACGTCGTCGGGTGCCAGTGTTCTGAAAACGTTCGCGAGTGCTTCGCTGCCGATGGGCGTTTCCTCTACCCCCGCGAACACGAACGCGCGCGTCTTACCAGGATGTGAAATCCGGGCCTTGATGGGTCCAGGCTCTGGAAGGGCGCGCCCATCCGTGAACAGCCAAGGCTCGTCAAACGCCTCACCAGAATCCCGTATCGGCGTCTTGAGAAGCCACTGGGGCACATCGCCAAGTTTCACCCAATAGAAGTTCCGTTCCACCCTGCCCTCCTACTTCACAATGAAGCTGCGCAATTCTGAGCCCGGCGTCAGCAACTCATCTGCAATCTTCGCGAGTTCCTTCATCAAATTGGCCCGGCAGCTCTCCGTCGTTCGGCAGCGCGCAACGGAACGATTGAGGCGAAGCAGCACCTCGTTGTGATAAAATTCGGGGTGAGGCCCGTCGTGTCCGTTGAGCCGGACCTTGTTTGCCGGGTCCTCCAGGCTCATCCCAGCCTTCGCGAAGACCTCCTCGCACCTCGGCGTCCAAGGCCCCCCGGTCGTGTCGGCAATGGGGTTCTTGTTCGTGCAGATGTGGTGAACGGGCCCCGCCTCATCGCCAGGGAACCGCCCTTCCCCGTACATCGCCAGGGCCGCAACAGCTCCGGGCGCCAACGCCACGTTCAGCACACCGACAGCGGGGAGCGCGATGGACGTGACGCCACCGCCCATCGCCGCTCCGAGCTGGAACCCCGCTTCAGCCTCGGCGCGTACAGCCGCCTGGGCGAAGGCAGGAAGCTTCGGCCCCTGGGCCGCCATCGCCCCCTTGCCGCCGAGCGCCATCGTGACGAGCAGCACCAGGACGCGCGTGCCGTTCGTCCCCAGCACCTTTCCGAAGCGGTGGCCGATGTCCTGTAGCTCGATGACGCTCATCGCCGTCCCCGCAGCATCCCACAGTTGGACGAAGCCACGCCCGATCTCCCAGACCGGCACGACACCGAGGTAGGCCACCATCGCCGCCGTCAGCACCACGGCGATGCCCTTCGTGATGGGCTCGGGAAGAGTCATGGTGAGGAACACCGCCAGCGCCGCCGAGGTCACCATGGCCTTGAGCGCCGCTGGGTTCAGCATCTTGCCGACCTCGGCCTCGACACTCTCCCACACCGTGTCGAGCGCGAAGGACAGCGCCATCAACGTCCGGTCCTTGCGCGAGAACGTCAGTCCCGTCCCGCCCATCAGGGTCAAGCAGTCGTCGGCATCGGGGCAGATGCGCGCGGACAACGACTCGGGCGAGCTCCCCGAGCCTGAATCCGCGATCCCCTTCGAGGAGGCGAGCAGCGTCTTGGACCGCACCCACCCTCGTGCATCCGCCTCTTCCGCTTCCCGGAAAGCAACGTCCATCCGCAAGTCGAGGATGAGTCGAGTGAGGGCCGACTTGAACTCCCCTTCACTGACTTCAACTGGGTCGACGTTGACCGACTCGTGGACGACGCGTCGCCCATCTCCGACATCCAGATGGACCACGCGGGCCGTGGCACACCCGGTCGCCCAAAGGCTCACAAGCATCAACACGATGAACCGCATGCAGTCCCCCACCAATACCTCCCAGAAATCGAGGTATCCGGCATATTGGCTTTGGGGTCTGACGACCTCGACGACGTCCCGTGGAGGCGGGTCGAGTCCAATGAGTGGCGCAGGCGGCAAGGAAAGACGAACAGGAAGGCGGAGGAACGCAGCGGCGCCCACAAGCCACGAATTGAGCCTTTGGCCACTGGACGTCTGGATGAGTGAGCGCCAATAGCACTCCCGCGCATCATCCAGTTCTGCGCGGCGGCACGCCCCCACCCCCCTGTGTCAGGGAAGTTGTCGCCTCGGCTGACATGCCGAGCTGACGACGCCCTGGGGGCGAGAGCAGGCAGGAAGCAGTGCCGTACACGGATGCATTCAAGGGGCAGATGGTGAAGCGGATGGTGGGCCCGGGCGCGGTGAGCGCGGCCGCGCTGGCCCGTCAGG